>JACSRE010000061.1 GCA_014879945.1 Myxococcus sp. | reverse complement strand
GCACTTTCAGCCTTCACCGCGGAAGCTCCCTCAACCGAGCTCAGCTCGCCTCAAAGTGATCGTGCACCCAAGACTTCCGGGTGCACGCCCAGATGGGGAAGAAGGAGTGGTTCCGGGGGGATCCACAAGTGGCCGGCGACGTGATCTGAGGGGCGGCCAGGAGGCCGTATGTCACGACGCCGAACGAGGAAGCCTGTTCCCGACAGCCGAGCCCCGGAGGACGGGACGACCTGGGGCCACCTGAGCGACGCGGAGCTGGTGAAGCAGGTCGCAGCGGAGGTTGCGAGACGGCGAGTGGCTCGCGGGACCCTCGACCTGCGGCCTTCAGCTGCGGCGACGGTGACGGTGTTCGCCGAACGGGTATTACCTTTCGGAGCCGCTCGCCGGAGAGGTGGTCGCGCTCGAGGAGGTCGACGAACGACTGTGGCATCTCCACTTCGGCCCCCTCCTCCTCGGCTTTGCAGCAAGACGCCACCAGCCTCGACTGCTGGCAGTCCACACAGGACACCTCCACGAAGCCGTAGCGCACGTCGCCGCACCGCAGGTAACCCTCGGCCTTGCGCTTCACCCGCCTGGGCACCGACTGGCACACCGACGGCCAGCCCTGGTCGAAGGCCCGCCGCAGCACTGACTTCTCCGGCGCCCGTCGCCGCTCCTCGCCCGCCCCGCCCACGCAACCCGCGTGTACTCGTCAGCCCTGACAGCCACGTCGCTCACTCAGCGCCAAGACTTCCGGACTTCCGGTCGTCGGGCCTCGGGCGTGTCGCCGGTAACACGCGACCCCGCCCGTTCGGCCCAGCCAGCCCGCGCGGGCCCCGAGACCATGCGAGACTCCACCTCGAAGAAGTCGCCGTCGCTGCGCGGAGTGCCCGTTGCGTCTCGCCCTCGCCACCGCCCTGCTGTCGCTGGCTGCGTGCAGCAGCGCTCGCGGCGTGCTCATCACCCGCGGTGAGGCCACCGCAACAGTGGCGATCGACGCCGATCGCCTCTCCTCCGACGCGGAGGCCCGGGCGGCCACGGTGCAGGCGCTGGCGGCCGAGGCCTGCGGAGCCAGGCCAGCCCGCGTGACCGACGAGGTCCTCTCGAGCCGTGAAGAGGTGCAGCTCGACCTCGACCGGGTGTGGGCGACGATGCATCGGCGGCTGCCCACCGAGCCCTCCCTCGCGCGAAACCTGCCCGGCCCGGCCCCGACGCATCCTGGAGGGCGCCAGCCCGATGAGCGCGCGACGCGGGTGCTGGTGCCGGTGCTGGTGGTCTCCATCGCCTGCGGCGGGTGAGTCGCCGCAAACGATTCGCACCCTCTGCCCGCCAACCATCAGGACGAAAAACCTGCGCCGGCGTCGCGCCAGTCGACCGGTAGCGCGTGGCCCCTGCTTCGCACAGGATCGCGACGATCGATGGCACGTCGTCCTCTGCAGCCGCTGGACATCACCCTTCGCTACGGCCGTGGTTATCAGCTGGCGCGTCGGCTCTTCCTCACCTTCTCGGTGGCGTTGACCTTCGGGCTGCCCCTGCTGCACCTCCGCGCGGCGTCGCTGGAAGGCGCCGGACTCGCTGACGATTCCCCCTGGGCTCGGCTGATTCGCTGGCTCCCGGTCATCGACCTGCCCTTCGTAGGCGCGCCCACCTCGCTGGTGCTGTTCGGCATCGAGCTGGTCGATCCCCTGGAGTGGCTGGGCGTCACGCTCCACCGCGGCCTCTCGTGGGGCATGGTGTGGACACTCCTCCCCGGTTTGCTCCTGGTGGTGGTGCTGGGGCGGTTCTTCTGCGGGTGGGCCTGCCCCTACCTTCCGATTCTGGCGGCGAGCAACGCGGCGCGCTGGTTCCTGGCGCGGCTGGGGGTGCCGGTGCGCGACGTGAAGGTGCCGCGGGTGACGGCGCGGGTCGCGATGGTGGGGGTGCTCCTGGGCAGCGCGCTGCTGGGCACCCAGCTGCTCCCGCTGGTCTACCCGCCGGCGGTCATCGGCCGCGAGGTCTTCCGCGCGCTCTTCTACGGCTCCCTCGGCGCGGGCGCCTTCGTGGTGCTGGGCGCGTTCCTGTTCGACACCTTCGTGTCTCGCGCGGGCTTCTGCCGCTCGCTGTGTCCAGGCGGCGCGATGTTCTCGACCATCGGCGCGCTCTCGCCGGTGCGCGTTCACCGCGAGATCCTCAAGTGCACCGACTGCACCATCTGCGACGTGGTGTGCAACCTGGGGCAACTGCCGATGACCGACAAGCTCGACGGCGGCTGTGAGCGCTGCGGCCGGTGCATCGCGGCCTGCCCGACGAAGGCGCTGACGTGGAAGCTGGGCACGCCGTCGGCGCTGCGCAAGCCCGAGGAGAAGCCAGGCACATGAACCGCCGCGGCCTCATCGGAGCCCTGGCCGCCGCGGTGTCGCTCGCGGTGGTGCCCAGGCGCGCGCGCGCCAACCCGAAGAAGATCCGCCCGCCGGGCGCGCTGGCTCCCGGCGCCTTCGAGCAGGCCTGCATCGGCTGCTTCCGCTGCGCGCAGGTCTGCCCGACCGCGTGCATCCGCTTCCCCTCCACCTTCTCCCTCGAGCAGGCCACGCCCCACCTCGAGCTGACCGATCGCGCCTGCGTGCTCTGCATGAAGTGCACGCAGGTGTGCCCCACCGACGCGCTGCGCCCCATCGCGGCCGACGCCCAGGTGATCGCCAGCGAGGTGCGCATGGGCGTGCCGGTGCTGACGCGCTCGAAGTGCCTGCCGTGGAACGGCACCGGCGTGTGTCGGCTCTGCTACCAGGTGTGTCCGTACCCCGACAAAGCCGTTGAGCTGGTGGGCCCGCAGAAGGCGCCCCTCTTCAGCGTCGAGGCGTGCGTGGGCTGCGGCCTGTGCGAAGAAGCCTGCCCCGATCAGGCCTCCGCGATCGTCATCGAGCCGCTCGGCACCGAGCTGCCGAAGCCCGAGCCCTTCCGCCGGGGGCCCATGCACCGGGGGCCCGCATGAGCCGCCAGCCGCTCAACACCATCGTCCGCAAGAAGCTGACGCGGCGGGAGCTGATGAAGGCGGCGCCCATCGGCGCGGCGCTGGCGGGCACCGGCGCGCTGGTGGCCGGCTCGCTGTCGAACGAGGCGCTGGCCAGCACGAAGGGCACCTGCCGGTTCTGCCTCATGCACTGCGGCATCATCGGCCACACCCGCGGCGCGCGGCTCGAGAAGGTCGAGGGCGATCTCTCCTCGCGCACCAAGGGCTTCCTCTGTGAACACGGCTTCGCCTTGCGCGAGATGGTGCACAGCGGCGCGCGGCTGAAGCACCCGATGGTGCGGCGCGGCGACGCCTTTCACGAGGTCTCGTGGGACGACGCGCTGTCGGAGGTCGCCAAGCGCCTCGAGACGGTGAAGGCGAAGTACGGGCCCGAGGCGCTGCTCATCCAGACCGGGTGGCCGATGGTGCGGCACCCGCTGGTGAACTGGCTGCACCGGTTCGCGAGAGCCTTCGGCTCTCCCAACGTCTCGACGGTGGCGAGCCTGTGCGAGGCCTCGCTGCGCATGGGCCAGGCGCTCACGGTGGGCAGCAAGTACTCGTCGGATCTGCGGCGCTCGAAGACGCTGGTGATCTGGGGCTCGAACCCGGGCGTCACCGCCCCACCCTTCCTCCACGTCGTCACCAAGAAGGCCGATGGCGGCAACCTGATCGTCATCGACCCGGTGAAGACGGGGCTGGCGCGAGAGGCGACGCTCTGGCTCCCGGTGCGGCCCGGCACCGACGGGGCGTTGGCGCTGGGCCTCATTCGCGTGGTGCTCGAGAACGGCTGGTACGACCGCGGCTTCATGGAGGCGAACACGCTCGGGCTCGAGGAGCTGCGCGCGCTCGCCGCGACGTACACGCCCCCCGAGGTGGAGCGGCTCACCGGCCTGCCCGCCGCCGACGTCGAGCGCGTGGCCCGGCTGATGGCGCAAGAGGGCCCGACCGGCGTCTGGGCCGGCCTGGGCGTGGAGCACCACGAGAACGGCGTGCAGACGCTGCGCGCCATCAGCGCCCTCGAGGTGTTGATCGGCCGCTTCGACGGCACCCAGGATCCGCGCTCCATCCTCACGCCGCCGGGCAAGCGCTTCGCCGAAGAGATGCTGCCGGCCCTGTACGATCTCGGCACGCCGGAGCCCCTCCCCCCTCCCGTGAAGGCCCGCGCGCTCGGCCGCGACACCTACCCGCTGTACGAGATGTTCAACCGCGAGGCGCAGGGGCAGCTGCTCGCCGACGCGGTGCTCCGCGACACGCCCTACCCGATTCGCGCGGTGATGCTGCTGGCCAGCAACGCGCTGGTGACGTCGCAGGGGGCCCAGCGGCTCGAAGAGGCCGCCGACAAGCTCGATCTGCTGGTGGCGATCGACCCGTTCTTCACCTTCTCGGCCCGAAAGGCCGACGTCGTGTTGCCCGCCACCACCTTCGCCGAGTCGCCCGACGTGGACGACGCCGACAACGTGGCCGCGCAGAGCATCGTCGCGCCGCAGCACCACGCCTGGCCCGACTGGAAGGTGATCGTCGAGCTGTCGAAGAAGCTCGGCCTGGGCGCGTACTTCCCCTGGGCCTCGATGCACGAGGCGTCGAAGCAGAAGCACGTGCGGTGGATGAGGGACTCCGAGCAACAGCCCAGGCCGTCGCCCACGGTGGAGCAGCCGAAGTTCGCCACGCTCTCGGGCCGCGCCGAGTTCAAGAGCCAGCTCCTCGAGCGCGCCGGGCTCCCGGGCCTGCCGGTGTGGACGCCGCCGACCGAGACGCCGTCGCCCGAGTTCCCCCTCCGGCTCGTCACCGGGCCCAGGCCGCGCGCGTACATCAACTCCCAGTTCCACGACGTGCCGAGCGTCAACGCCCGCATGCGCACCGCCGAGGTGATCCTCCACACCACGGTGGCCACGCCGCTCGGCATCACCACCGGCGCGAAGGTGAAGCTGACGTCACCCTACGGCAGCGTCACCCTGCTGGCGGTGGTGACCGACGACGTGCAGCGCGAGTGCGCGGTGATGGCGGCGGGCTTCGAAGACGCCAACCCCAACCGGCTCATCAGCCCCGACAAGCGCGATCCGATCAGCGGCTTCCCCGCGTTCCGCTCGGGAGTCTGCCGCGTAGAGAAGGCGTAGCGACGCCTTCGCGACGACTGACGGGCAACTCCCCGGCAGACGAGGCATGTTCGGCCCATGATCCACCCGTACAACAACGCCACCCAGACCCGCTGGGACAAGGGCGAGTTCAAGGTGCAGTTGATGACGGCCGAGTCCTCACGCCCGATGGGCTTCTGTGACGGCAGCGCCGCCGACCTCGCCGAGCTCAACCAGCTGGCCGAGGCCGAGAGCGCGTCGGTCACCATCGACAAGAAGGTGCTCAAGACGGGCCGCGAGATCTGGACCCTGCGCGGAGGGAGCTGAGCGCCTGGCGCTCAGCCCAGCGCGGTGCGGTAGTCCACGTCGTACTCCTCCTCGGGAGCGCCGCTCGCGTCACGCTCGGCGCCGAGGAAGAACTGCTCCACCGAGCTCTCCACCTCGCGCTTGGTCTCGAGCCGGTTGACGAGGTTGCGGAAGTGCGAGGCGCCCGCGAGCCCGTGCGCGTACCACGCCAGGTGCTTGCGGAAGTTGTGCACCGCGGCCTTCTCGGCGCGGGCCGCCTCTTCTTCGGGCGGCAACTTCTCGCGGGTGACGCGCTCGTGCGAGACGAAGTGCAGGTGCTCGCGGAAGTGCCGCAGCACCAGCGTCGCGCGCTCCTCTCGCGAGGGCTTCGGGCCGCCGAGCAGCTCGCGGAACAGCCAGGGGTTGCCCAGCGCGCCGCGGCCGATCATCACGTAGTCGCAGCCGGTCATCTCGTGCATGCGGGTGGCGTCCTCCACCGTCTTGACGTCGCCGTTGCCGATGACGGGGAACGCGTCGCCGACGTGCTTCTTGAGGTCGGCGATCACGCTCCAGTCGGCCTTGCCCGAGTAGCCCTGCGCGCGCGTGCGCGGGTGCACGGCGAGCGCCGCCACGCCCGCGGCCCCCAGCGAATCGGCCATCTCGCGGAAGTTGCGGCTGTTGGCGTCCCACCCGCTGCGGATCTTCGCCGTCACCGGCAGCCCGGTCGCCTCGCGCATCATGCGCACCAGGTCGCCAGCCCGTGACGGGTCGCACATCAACGCCGAGCCGGCGCCCGACCTGGTCACCTTCTTCACCGGGCAGCCCATGTTGATGTCGATGATCTGCGCGCCGTGCTCCTTGCCGATCACCGCGGCGCGGGCCATCACCTCGGGCTCGCCGCCGAAGATCTGGAGCGAGTACGGGCGCTCCACCTCGGGGTTGAAGCGCAGGTAGCGCAGCGTGCGGGTGTTGATGCGGAAGAGGCCCTGGGCGCTGACCAGCTCGGTGGTGCACAGCGCGGCGCCGAGCTCGAAGGCGATCGACCGGAACGGCATCTCCGACACCCCGGCCATGGGCGCGAGGATGAAGCGGTTCTTCAGGGTGTACGGGCCGATGGGCAGCATGGGTGTCGCTCCCCTATCGGACAGGGCGAAGTCACCGCAACTGACGGTTCGCCGCGTGGTACGAGTTCTCGCGTGTTCCAGTTCCGGCTCGGCGGAATTCCCGTGCAGGTCCACCTCAGCCACCTGCTGATCTCGGGCCTGCTCGCCTGGAGCTTCGCGCAGAGCGAGCGCAACGCCGCCGAGTGGCCGGGGCAGATCCTCACCGACGCCAGCCACCCCGAGCGGGGGCAGACGATGGCGGTGGTGATGCTCATCTGGGGCCTCATCATCTCGGTGTCGGTGCTGGTGCACGAGCTGGGGCACGCGCTGAGCGCGCGCGCGTTCGGCTACTCGCCGTCGGTGCAGCTGATGGGCCTGGGCGGGCGCACCATGCCCAACGCGCCCGACGAGCTGCCCTGGCATCGCGAGGTGCTGCTGACGCTGGCGGGGCCCGCGGCGGGGCTGGGCCTGGGCGTGCTGGCGGGCGGCGCGCTGCTGGGCCTCGAGGCGGTGGGGCCGCTCCCGGTGGTGGTCGGCTACGTGCTCAAGGGCACGTTCGTCGCCAACCTCTTCTGGGCGCTGGTGAACCTGGTGCCGGTCGCGCCGCTCGACGGCGGGCACATCGCGCGCGCGGTGCTGATGCACCTGTTCGGCAAGAAGGGCTTCCTCTACGCGCAGATCGTCACCCTGGGCTTCGTCGCGGTGGGGCTGGCGGTGTCGCTCTACGCGAAGGCCCCGGTGCTGGGGCTGTTGTTCGGGTTGTGGGGGTTCCGCGCGGTCTCGGTGGTGCAGGGCTACCTGCGCGGCGAGCTCCCCGGAGGCGCCGGCAGCAGCGCCGCCCACCCGCTGCTGCAGCGCCTCGAGGAGGCCAGCACGCGCGTCGAGGCGGGCCACCTGAAGGAAGGCCGCAACGTGGCCGACGAGGTGCTGCGCAGCATCGACGTTCCGCCCGAGGTGAAGGCGCGGGCGCACCTGCTGCTCGGCGTCGTCGCGGTGAAGTCCTCGGACGGGCAAGAGGCGCTGCGCCACTTCCGCAACCTCGAGGGCGTGCCGGTGCCGCCGCACGCGCTGGCCGCCGCGCACTCCCTGGTGGGGGCCGATGAGACGGCGCTCCCCCTGTGGGCCGAGGCCGCGCGGGTGAGCGACGACGCGAACCTTCGGGCCGAGTACGCCGGCACGCTGCTGCGGCTGGGTCGAGAGGCCGACGCGCGCGCGCTCCCCGGCGTGCGGCTGGCCCACGCCTTCCTCGCCGCGGAGCGCGTCTGCTACCTGCGCGACGACTACGCGAAGGCCGCGCGCATGGCCGAAGGCGCGTTTCAGGAAGAGCCCACGGCCACCCACGCCTACACCGCCGCCTGTGACTGGGCCCGCGCCCACGACGCGGGCGCCGCGCTCCGGTTCCTGGGCCTGGCCGCTGAGCATGGCTATGCCGACGCCGCCGCCGCCCGGGAAGACCCCGATCTCGCCTCGCTCAAGGACAGTCCGGCGTTCCAGGCGTGGCTCGGCGCGCTCCCGGCCCGGACGTCGTGACGAACCGGTGACAGGAAACCCCTTTGGGTTGGAATGTCGCCGGCGCTGACGATCGCATGACGGCGATCAGTGTTGATCGGGCGAACCGATGAACACCTCGACCTCGACCTCGACCGCGCGCACGCACCAGTGGAACCTGGTGGCGTCGATTCCTTTCCTCGGCTGGCACCTGCTGCTGCCGCTGGCGTTCCTCTTCCCCTTCAAGTGGGAGTACGTCGCGGTCGTCTTCGTCACCTACTACCTGCGCATGTTCGGCATCACCGCTGGGTACCACCGCTACTTCTCGCACCGCGCGTTCAAGACGGGCCGGGTGTTCCAGTTCCTGCTCGCGTTCCTGGCGCAGATGGGCGTGCAGAAGGGCGTGCTGTGGTGGGCCGCGAACCACCGGCACCACCACCGCTACAGCGACACCGAAGAGGACATCCACTCGCCGGCGCGCAAGGGCTTCTGGTGGAGCCACATGAACTGGATCCTCGTGAAGGAGTACGAGCCCACCAACTTCTCGGCCATCAAGGACTTCGCGAAGTACCCGGAGCTGGTGTGGCTGAACAAATACTTCCTGGTGCCCCCGCTGGTGGGGCTGGCGATCGTGTACGCGATCGGCGGGCTGCCCTGGGCCTTCTACGCGGGCGTGGTGTCGACGGTGCTGGTGTGGCACGGCACCTTCACCATCAACTCGCTCAGCCACGTGTTCGGCAAGCGCCGCTACCTGACGACGGACACCAGCCGGAACAACTTCCTCCTCGCGCTGCTGACCTGCGGTGAGGGCTGGCACAACAACCACCACTTCCACCAGAACACCGCCAACCAGGGCTGGTTCTGGTGGGAGGTCGACTTCACCTTCTACGCATTGAAGGTGCTGTCGTGGCTCGGCGTGGTGAGCGATCTGCGGCTGGTGAGCGAGCAGACGAAGAACTGCTACCTCAAGTACAGCGACGCGCAGCGCGCACAGCTCGAGGCCGAGGTGGGGTTCAACGCCTGGCGCTCGCCGCCGCAGCGCCAGCCGTCGCTGACGCCCGAGGAGCGGCCGGCCATGGGCCTGACGCCGGCGATGGTGAAGCGGTAGTCGACGGCCATTGCCTCGTCGTGGTCCCGCCGAGTCGAAGGCGACCGACCTCGCCGGATCGCGACCGGCGCCTGCCTCTCGTCGCGTGTGGACGATTCGCTGAGCCGCCGGCGCCTCGACTTCGCCACGCGCGAACCTCGGCGTTCGGCCCGACTCCACGGCCAGCGGCCCCTTCGCGACCGACGCCCACGCTCGTCGCGAGCCGCCGTGCGCCACCGCACACGACGACGCCCGCCGCGGCTCTCACCGGGGCGGGCGTCAGACGAGCCTTCAGCTGATCGGGAGCCCGACTACATCGAGCAGGTGCCGGTGCCCGAGTTCATCAGGTTCTGGCAGCTTCCCGCCGCGCAGGCCGGCGCACCACCGTCGAGGTTGCAGAAGGCACGGCAGGTCCCCATGGCGCCGCCGTTCGCCGGCACCACGCACTGGAAGCCGCGAGCGCAGAGCGCCTGCGCGCTGCACTGGCCGCCGCCCATCACGTTCCCCGCGGGGATACAGCCGGGTGGAGTGCCAGAGCGATAGAGCTGACAGGCCTCGGTGTTCATGCACGGCATCTGCGTGTACGGGTCGCACGGGGTGATCGGCGAGCAGACCAGGTGCAGCTCGCTCGGGCCGCCCTGCGTCAGGGAGAACGAGATGCCGAGGTTGCACTCCGACCCAGGGCCGCAGCCAAGGCCCAGGTCGCAGAAGCGACGGCAGGTGGCCTGCGCGCCGTTGACGCCGACGCACTGCGCGCCCTTCTGGCAGGGGTCCGAGAGCGCCTGGGTGCAGTTGCCCCCCTCAGCCACGCCGCCATCGCCGAGCGAGAAGGGCGTGCACTGCCGGCCGATGCCGCCGTCCTGGAGGGGGCCGACGATGCACTTGGTGTTGGCCACGGTGCAGTCCTGGTTGAGCACGCTGCACGCCCCCGGCACGCACTTGCCGGCCGTCGTGCCGTTGAGATCGTTGAGGAGGCACTCGGTGCCCACCGGACAGGTGCCCGGCACGGCGTAGTCGCACGGCATCAAGCTCGACATGCCGCCGGCCGCGCCGCCGCCCGTCGCCGTGCCGCCACCGGTCGCCGTGCCGCCGCCCGTCGCCGTGCCGCCCGCGTTCGCCGTTCCGCCGCCGGTGCCCGAGGTGCCGCCCCCCGTGCCCGACGTGCCGCCGCCCGTCGTCGAGCCGATGCACGACTTGGTGGTCATGTTGCACGTCTGGCTCGAGGCCGAACAGTTGGAGCACGCGTTGCCCGAGCTGCCACACGCCGCGTCGGTCAGCTTGTCAGGGGTGACGCAGGTGCCGGCGTTGCAGCAGCCGGTGCAGTTGTTGGGGCCGCAGGTGCCCGTGGGAGTGCCACACGAGGGGACGATCGCCAGCATGAAGCCGAGCGCGGCTCCGAGAGACAGTGCCTTCAATTTCATTCGGGACTCCGGTGAGGTTGGCCCGGTCCGGCCCGGGCATGAAACGGCGCGCACCCAAACTCACAGCGGTGTTGCCGTCAAGCGGAGCGGCTGACGCAGGCGTATCGCCTTCGATTCAGCCGCCGTCGCTCCCCAGGAGGATCTGCAGCCCCTTCGGCTTCTCGAGGCTGCATGACGTCACCGCCGCCGAGGGGTCGATGGCGTCGGCTCCCGCCTGAATCGCCAGCACCTTGCGGTCGCGGCCGATCACGAAGGTGACGCGCCGGGCCACGGTGAAGAGCGGGTACTTCACGTCGAAGGCCTTCATCAGCGCGCCGTCGCGGTCGCTCACGAAGGGGAACGGCGCCTTGAGGCTCTCGCGAAACTTCAGGGCCGTCGCGCTGTCGTCACCCGAGACGGCGATCACCGTGCCCTGGTTCTTCTCGATGTCGGCATACCGGTCCCGGTACGCGGTGAACTCGCGCGTTCAGCCAGCGGTGAAGGCCCTGGGGTAGAAGGCGACGACGACCGGGCCGCGCTCCACCAGCTTCGACAGCGTCAGCTCGCGGCCCGAGACGTCTCTGACGGTGAAGTCGGGCGCCACCTCGCCGACCGCGGGGCTGGCTGACAACACGACGAGGGCGAGCGAGAGCATGCTGGCGACCTAACCGCGCGCGCCGCCGGTCGCCACCCTCAGCGAGGCAGCCGCGCCCAGACCGCGGCCGCGGCCTCACGGCTCACCCGCGCCAGCTCGGCCACGTCGACCGAGAGGGGCTTGCGCTTCCACAGCCGCCACATGCCGTCGACCATCACCGACTCGACGTGCTGCGAGGCCATGCCGTGGAGCAGGTGTGACGCGAGGGACTCCGAGGTCAGCGGCGTGGGCGGCTGGTAGTCGAGCACCACCAGATCGGCGACCGCGTCTTCGCGCAGAGGGCCCAGCGTCTGACCGAACGCCGCCGAGGCGAGCCGGTGCCCGTTGGCGATGAAGCGCAAGATGTCGATGGGCTGGCCCGCGTCACGGCTCCGCAGCGAGGCGGTCTGGGCCTCGACGAGGGTGTCGAGGCTCATCACGTCGGTGCCCAGACAGGCCCGCACTCCGAACTTCGACGGCGTCGCCAGCCCCGTCTGGCCGTTCATGTTGCTGCGCACCGCGTGCACCACCCAGGCGCCGTGCGTCAGCACCTCGGAGAGCTGCGGCCAGGAGAAGTGCACCGCCTGTGAGACGACCGTCTTCTCGCCGACGAGCTCCTTCTCGAGCAGGCGCTCGAGCGGCGTGGCCCCGTACTCCCTCACGCTGAGCGCCTCTTCCGCGAGGTCCTCGGCGATGTTGACGAGGCTGAGCGCGCTGGTGCCCATGGCGACGGCCTTCACCGCCGTGAGCGTCTCGTTCGAGGTCTTGCCCAGGTGCGCCAGGCCCACCGCTCCGCGGAAGCGGCCGCGCGCGCGGCTGATGAAGCCGGTCAGCTCCTCCAGCGACTCCTCGCGGCTCACCAGGCCGGCGCGATCTGAGACTTCGTAGGCGAGCACGCCGCGAATGCCGGTGTCGTTGAGCCCGTGGGCCACGCGCGCCAGCGACCCCGCCACCACCTTCGGAGAGGCGTGGAGGGCGAACACCGTGGTGGTGCCCGCGCACAGCCCCTCGAGCCCGCCCACGGCCGCCGCGGCCTGGACGTCGTCGAGGCTGAGGGCGCCTTCGAGCTGCTCCAGGGCCGCGTGCTCGTGGGCGAAGCCCGCCTCGCGCGGCAGCCCCCGCAGCAGGCCCGCGTGCAGGTGGTGATGCGCGCTCACGAGGCCAGGCATCACCAGGCGGCCCTGGAGCTCGGTCACCTCGTCGGTGGGGAGCTGCTCGAGCGAGGCGCCCCGCGCGACGATCTTGCCCTTGTCGATCCGCAGATCCGCGCGCTCGACCGAAGGCGGTTCGATCTCGACGAGCGTGGCGCCTTTGAGGAGCGTCGTCACAGGGCGCGAGAGGCTAGCGCCAGAAGTCGCGGCTGCCCCACCCAAAAGGAGGCCCGCTGTGACGACGCATCACCTCCGCTCAACTGGCGACTGTCCGGTTCCGAGTCAGATCAGGGTTGGCGTGTCTGGCCGACTCCCAAACGAAACCGGTAACGCACCTGATTCATTACTCAATCCGGTTCGGCACACACCTTGCTCACGGCGCGCACCGAAGCGTACATCCTTGCTGTCGTAGATGGGAGCAGTCGACATGAAGGCTCAAGTCCTCTCCACGGTGTTGGCCGGCACCGTCCTCGTGAGCGCCTGCGGCCAGGTCGACCTTCAGGCGCCCGCGTCGGCCGCCACCTCGCAGCAGGAGATCATCGGCGGCGCCGTCACCATGGGCGACCCGGCGGTGGTGGCGCTGGTGGTGGGCTTCGGAGGCCGCTACAGCAGCTACTGCACCGGCTCGCTCATCGGCCCCAAGACGGTGCTGACGGCCGCGCACTGCATCTACGCGCAGGGCCGCACCGCGCCCTACTCCGTCGCCTTCGGCACCTACGCCTCGAGCCCCACGTCGGTGGTGAGGGTGGTGGGCCAGGTCGCCCACCCGAGGTACTCGGGGCAGAGCAACGACTTCGGCCTGCTCCAGCTTGAGCGCGCGGTCACCAACGTGCCGGTGGTTCGCCTGAACGAGGCCACGATGCCGAGCTCGCTGCTGGGCGTGGCGGTGCGGCACTCGGGCTTCGGCGTCACCGACGGAGCGACCCAGACCGGCGGCGGCACCAAGCGCGAGGTGAGCACCCCGCTGCGCCGCATCGGCAACACCAGCTTCGAGTCGGGCGGCATGGGCAAGCAGACCTGCCAGGGCGACTCGGGCGGGCCCGCGTTCATGGTGTTCCCCGGCGACATCACCGAGCGGCAGGTCGGGGTCGTCAGCTACGGCGATCAGGGCTGCCAGTCGTTCGGCGTCGACATGCGGGTCGACACCCAGCTGCCGTGGATTCGCACCACCAAGGGCGCCTGGGAGGAGCCCACCTGCGAGTCCGACGGGCTCTGCAAGCCCGACTGCGCGGTGATCGATCAAGACTGCGCCTGCGCCACCGACGGGCAGTGCACCGCCGAGTGCCTCGATCTCTCGACCGACACCGACTGCCCGCGCGACTGTGGCGCCAACGGCGTCTGCGCCATCAACGACTGCCCCCGCGCCGACCCCGACTGCGTCGACGAAGGCGGCCTGTGCACCCTGGCCACCCAGTGTCGTGGGCGGCAGTGCGTCAACGACTCGCAGAACACCGACACCTACTGCAGCCGCTCGTGCACCCAGAACGCCGACTGCGCCAGCCCCATGCAGTGCGCGAGCGGAGCCTGCCGCCTGCCCCTGCGCCCCGAGCGAAGGCTGCTCGAGTCGTGCACGCCGCTGCTCGACTTCTGCGTCACCAGCACCTGCAACGGCCCCCAGCGGGGCATCACCCGCTGCGTCACCCCCTGTACGGTGGGCGCAGACTGCGGCGCCCGCGAGGCCTGCGAAGGCGGGAGCACCGGCGGCCGCTACTGCCGGCCCCTGGACCTCGACTTCCAGCCGAAGGTGATCGCGAGCGCGTCGCAGAGCCTCGGCGAGGTCGCCAGGGGCTGCAGCTCAGCGCCTGGTGGACTGTGGGCCGCGCTCGTGCTCATGGTCCCGCTGCTCCGTCGTCGCAGGGTCTCTCCATGAACTACCGTCTCCTCGCCGCGTCGCTGTTCGCCCTCGCCCTCGCTGCTTGCGGGCTCGAGGAGGGCGAGGCGAACGGCGCCGCCGTCTCGTCACAGCGCGACGCCATCGTCGGCGGCACCGTCGCGCCGACCACCGACAACAACGTCTTTCAGCTGATCATGACCGAGATGACCGGGCAGATGGGCATCTGCACCGCGACGCTGATCGGCTCCCGCACGCTGCTGACGGCGGCGCACTGCGTAGACGGCGCCCGATCGGTGCTGGCGCACAACGCGCCCGTCGACAGCCAGATCAGCTTCGGGGTGAACACCTACCGCGCGCTCCGCTGGAACACGCACCCGCAGTGGAACCCCAACGGCCAGGACCTGCGCAACGACATCGCCATCATTCTGCTCGAGCGCGCGCCCACCAACGTCACCCCCAAGCCATGGAACAACCAGACCATGCAGGGGACGCAGGGCCGCCCGATCCGGGCCGTGGGCTACGGCAACACCTCGCCGGGCGCGGGCAACGGCACCCGGCGTCAGGTGACGCTCAGCGTCTCGCAGCTGACCCCGACGCTGATCTTCATGGGCGACAACCAGTCGAAGGGGATCTGCCAGGGCGACTCCGGCGGGCCGACCTTCTACACCTTCCCCGACGGGGTCGAGCGCCAGGTGGGCGTGCACAGCTTCACCGCCTCGCAGAGCTGCACCTACGGCGCTGACACCCGCGTCGACGCGTACGCCTCGTTCGTACAGATGTACCTGTCGATGTACGAGGCGCCGTCGTGCGACCGCGACGGGCGCTGCGCCACCAACTGCCCGATGCCGGACTTCGACTGCGTCTGCGCGAAGGACAACATCTGCAGCTCCGTGTGCCTGATGCAGGTCGGCGGCGTCGACCCCGACTGCCCCGACTGCGGCCCCAACGGCCTCTGCGCCACCACCACCTGCGGAGACCCGGACCCGGACTGCGTCACCGAAGGCCAGCCGTGCTCCGCCGCGACCCAGTGCGTGAACCGCGAGTGCCGCAACGACCCCCAGACCCTTCAGCCCTACTGCACCCGCGCCTGCCAGCAGCCGACCGACTGCAGCACGGGCTTCGAGTGCCTGGGCGGGTTCTGCCTCAAGCGCCAGCTGCCCGTCGTGAGCGCCGGCGGCTTCTGCCGCATCGGCCAGAACTTCTGCGGCATGGACACGGTGTGCACCGGCGCCACCGAGGGCGACTCGATCTGCCAGCTCACCTGCCGCAACAACGGCGACTGCCCCGACAATTGGACGTGCTCGAACGGGTGGAACGGCTTCCGCTTCTGCCAGGAGCCCCCCAAGCCCCAGATCCTGCTGCCCAAGGCGTCGATCGCCGCGCCGGTCGCCAAGACCGGCTGCAGCAGCGTCGGCGGGTTGTCGCTGTTGCCGTTGCTGGCCCTGCTGCGCCGTCGCGCCCGCCGCTGAGCCCCGCGGCGGCCCTGCCGACCTACTCGCCGCCGAGCGCGACCACCTTCCACGTGGTGCCGCCGGGCGTGTCCATGATGTCCACGCGCATGGCCTTGAGGTCGGCGCGAATCTGGTCGGCCTCCTTGAAGCCTTCGGGCGTCTTCTTCGCCCGGGCCTCCTGGCGCGCCGAGATCGCCGCGTCGACGCGGGACACGTCGATGCCGAACCGGGCCACCTGACGCTCCCGGCGGCGCAAGAGCCACTGCGCCGCGCTGTCTTCGAAGAGGCCCAGGGCCAGCGACGCCTTGCGGGCGATCTCGCGCAGCGCCAGCAGGGTGCGGCCCACCACGGCCTTGTCCTTCACCGGCGGCTTGTCGGTGAGCTGGTTGAGCTCGTTGAAGAGGCCCGAGAGCGCGCCGATGGCGCCGGGGAAGTTGAAGTCGTCGGCCATCGCCTCATCGAGCTCGCGCAGGAAGCGCTCCGGGTCACCGTGCAGCGGGCCCTGCCCGAAGTCCCTCCCCTCGAGGCGCTCGTCGACCTTCTTGAGCGTCTCGTAGAAGTACTCCATGCGCGCCTCGGCGTCGGCGAGCTGCTTGTCCGAGAACGAGAGCGCCTGGCGGTAGTGGGTGGTGAGGAAGAAGTACCGCAGCGCCTCGGGGTCGACCTGCTGGAGCGCGTCGCGCAGCCGCACCACGTTGCCGAGCGACTTCGACATCTTCGCGCCCTCGAGATCGAGGAAGCCCCCGTGCATCCAGCAGTTGCAGAGCGTCTTGCCGCTGGCCGCCTCGGACTGCGCGATCTCGTTCTCGTGGTGGGGGAAGATCAGATCGAGCCCGCCGCCGTGCAGGTCGAAGGTCTCGCCCAGGTACTTCGCGCTCATCGCCGAGCACTCGATGTGCCAGCCCGGCCGCCCCTTGCCCCACGGCGAGTCCCACGCTGGCTCGCCGGGCTTGGCCGCCTTCCAGAGCGCGAAGTCGAGCGGGTCTCGCTTGGCCTCGAGCACCAGCTCGCGCTCGCCGGCGCCCGAGACGAGCTCGTCGAGGTTCTTCTTCGAGAGCTTCAGGTAGCCCTCGTACTTGCGCACCTCGAAGTAGACGTCGCCCTGGGCTGCGTACGCCGCGCCGCGCGCGATCAGCTTCTCGATGATGGCGATGATCTCGGGGATGGTCTCGGACACCTTCGGCGACACGTCGGGCTGGAGCAGGTGCAGCGCCTTCGCGTCGACCTCGAACTCGCGAATGAAGCGCGCCGCCAGCTCGATCGGGTCTTCGCCCGAGTCTCTGGCCGCCTTGATGATCTTGTCGTCGACGTCGGTGTAGTTGCGCACGTACCGGACCTCGAACCCCCGAAAGCGCAGGTACCGGACGATGGTGTCGAACGAGGTGAAGGTGCGGGCGTTGCCGATGTGCACGAAGGAGTAGACCGTCGGGCCGCAGACGTAGATGCCGATTTTCCCGGGGGTGAGGGGGGTCAGCGGAACCTTGGTCTGCTGCATCGTGTTGAAAATGCGGATGTCTGGAGGCGCCATGGGCAGGGGACTTTACCTGGAGGAAACTCGTGGTGTCAGATGTGCGATACCTCGTCTGCCTGAACACTGTCTTCTGGAGTTCACATGCCGCAGCACCCCAAGCGCTCCGACGCCGACGACTTTCCCATCTCCGAAGAGAACATCCTTCGAGCCGATGACCCCCGCCCGCAGCGGGTTCCCCAGTACCCCAGCAGCACCACCGGAGCGAGGCGGCCCTTGAAGAAGGCAGAAGAAGCGATTCCGACGGCCATCTACGACACCGAGAAGTCCGATCAGGAAATGCAGGCGCAATACGGCATGGGCGAGCAGCAATACAAACCAGCGTTCCTCTACGTCGAGCGGGGCCCCGGCGCGGGGCAGCTCCTCGAGGTGAAGCAGGGCACGGTGGTGGTGGGGCGCGCGTCGGTCTCTGACCTGCGGCTGCAGCACCCGTCGATCTCCCGCCGGCACTCGCAGATTCGCCGCATCGGCGATCAGTTCTTCGTGAAGGACCTCGGCTCGCAGAACGGGTCGTTCGTGAACAAGACGCGCATCGCCAGCGAAGTCGAGGTGAAGATCGGCGACACCATCGCCCTGGGCAACGCCCTGCTGCGCCTGCGGGGCCCGATGCAGAAGGGCGAGAAGCCCGCCGCCGCCTCGACAGGCAAGGCGCGCGTGCCCACCGCCGTCGTCGCGCGGCCGATGCAGCACACCAGCAGCACCGTGCGGCCGGTCAACTCGAACCGCATGGTGAAGATCGCGGTCTTCGCGGGGGCCGTGGGCTTCGGCCTCGCCGCCGTGTTGGCGTTCGCCCTCATCCGCATGGCGACCGGCACCGCTGCGCCCGCGCCCGACAAGGCCGCCCGCGCAGCCGTCGTCGTCGCCGAGCCCGAAGACGCCATCGCCACCGCGCTCAAGCGTAAGCAGGCCGCGGGGAAGCCGGTGGTCGTGGTCGCCGCCAGGCCCGAGCCGGTCGACGAGGTGCCCGCGGCCGAAGAGCCCGCCATCGACGACAGCCCGGCGGTCGTCAGGACCGTGCCCGGCGTCGCCCCGTCGGTGGCCCCGGCGCGCGCCGCCCCCGCCGTGAACAAGATCGCGGCGGCGGCCAAGCGCGCCTCGAAGGGCGCCGCGGCCGCCACCACGGCTGACGATGAAGACGAGGGCTCGTCGAAGGGCACCGCCAAGCGCACCCAGGTGCTCGCGCCGTACGAGCGGGGCAACGCTGAGGGCTCACTGGAGCTGGCCAAGTCGGCCGGCGACAAGGAGCTCTCGGACAAGCTGCTCAAGTTCATCTCGGCCTACGACGCGGGCCAGGAGGCGCTGATCTCGAACAACGGCACCGTCGCCATCAAGGAGTTCACCAAGGCGCTCGCCCTCGACGAGCAGCTCTCGAGCGGCTGGGGCAAGTACGGCAGCGAGATTCGCAAGCACCTGGGCAACCTCTACTTCCTCGTCGGCAAGCAATACGAGGCCAACGGCGATGAAGAGAAGGCGAAGGCGGCCTACGGCGCGTCGGTGAAGAACGACCCCTCGAACCAGAAGTCGAAGAGCGCGCTCGCCAACCTCAAGGGCGAGTCGGCAGACGAGGCGCCCGCCGCGGCGCCGAAACCGGCTCCCAAGAAGGCGCCCAGCAAGACCAGCATCGACGACGCCTTCGGCGACTGACGAAGTCAGCACAGCAAAGAGGCCCCCACGGGGACGGCGCCAGCGGGGGGTCGTCCCCGAGTCGTTTCTTCAGGGGCTCGTCAGCGCCGCACCAGCCGCAGCGTGCCGCGGACCAACAGCCACAGGTTGAAGGCCCAGAAGAGCGCCAGCACCGCCACCCAGGCCTGCCCGCCGAGGTCGCCGCCGGGCTTGTCCTCCTGGAGCAATATCCACTTCGCGGGCGTGCCGGACCAGGCCTCGTACTCCGAGAAGGCGTCGGCGTACTTCGCGGGGGCGTCGGCCTTCGCCAGCAGCCGCCCCTTGACGGTGAACGGGCGAGGGTCGGGCCGGGGTGGCGGTTCGCCGAAGGTCCACTGCTCGGTCGGCAGCGTGGGCCGCCTCAGGATGACCGGCGTATCGAGCACGCCGATGGCGACGACCGTGGTGTTGCGCTCGACCCAATACCAGCCGCGCGGTGACGGCGTGCCGTGCAGCGTGACGTAGCGGTTCGACTGCGCGAGATCGAAGCGGTAGCCGCCTTCGCTCCCGAGGTCGATCGGCTCTCTGGGCGCGAGGAACTGGTACTCGAGATCGGCGCGCTGCCCCCACAGCAGGTACCCGATGAAGACCAACGCGACCGCGGCCACCAGGGGCGTGACGCCGACGTTGGTGGGCCGCGAGAGCTTCGCCTCGAGCTCCGCGATGCGGCGCTCCTGCTCTTCCCGGCGCTCCTCGATGGCGGTCGGCGCAGGCGGTGGCGGGCCCGGCTGAAGCTCTGGCGTTTCGTTCTC
This sequence comes from Myxococcus sp., assembly GCA_014879945.1. Taxonomy (GTDB): domain Bacteria; phylum Myxococcota; class Myxococcia; order Myxococcales; family Myxococcaceae; genus Xiheimicrobium. The sequence goes on along the minus strand of JACSRE010000061.1, from coordinate 714 downwards.
GCTCACGGCCCCCTCTGAGCATGAAAGAACCCCGGAGTGCACGCGGGCAGTCCGGGGTTCGGTGCGACGGTCGACGCGGCTCGCGTCAGGCCATGTTGAAGATCTTCTTCAGATCGTTCTCGATGTCCTGCTCGGTGACGCCCTTGGCGAACGCGAGCTCCTTGATGAGCAGCGAGCGCGCGGTGTCGAGCATCTTGCGCTCACCGAACGAGAGATCCTTGTCGCCCTTGAGCAGGTACAGATCGCGCAGCACCTCGGCGATCTCGAACACCGAGCCCGTCTTGATCTTCTCCATGTACTCCCGGTACCGGCGGTTCCAGGTGGTGGAGTCGACCGAGATGTCCTTCTCTTTGAGGATGGCGTAGACCTGCTTGACGTCGTCCTCGCTGATGATCTCGCGCAGGCCGACCTGGCCGATCTTGTTGATGGGAATGAGGAACCGCCCGCCGTTCTTCTCGAGCATCTTCAGCACGTAGAAGCTCTGCCGCTGACCGGCGACCTCCGTGTGCTCGATTCCCATCACTTCCCCGACGCCGTGTCCGGGATAGACCGCCTTGTCACCTGGCTTGAACACTCACAACTCCTTGGTTTTACTGCCGATTTTCAGCCGTTTTCGTAGAAAAGCACGCTCTCCTACCACGAAACGGCGTTGACTACAAACCCACACATCCCCTAGCGTTCTCGACGGCGTCTGGGGTTGGGCGGGGGTGGCAC
>JACSRE010000417.1 GCA_014879945.1 Myxococcus sp. | reverse complement strand
CGAGCGCCTCGAGCAGCGGGAGGACGTCGTGCACCCCGTGCAGCAGGCGCACCGCCCCGCGCGCGCTGGGCGACGATGGTGCGGCTGCTCAGCCGCGGACGAACTCGAAGTCGCGCCAGGGCGGCACCACCACCGGCGACGGCAGGGCCTGCCGCGTCTGCTCGAGCTCGAAGTGGGCCCGCCACAGCGCCCGGCAGAGGGCGTCGAGCAGGTACCGCTGCGGGCGGAGCGCGGGGGCCTCGAGCGCCTCGAGCAGCGGGAGGACGTCGTGCACCCCGTGCAGCAGGCGCACCGCCCCGCGTGAGATGGGCTCGTGGCGCGCGTCGACGAGGGCGTGGCGTGAGAGCACCTCGTTCACCAGCGCGTGGCCGCCGGGCACCTCGAGGGCCTCGCGCAGCACGTTCGCCAGGTGGCCTCGCTCGAGCAGCCGGCTGACCCGTCGCCAGGTCGGTCGGGGGCGCACGTCGAAGGCCGGCAGGCGCTCCAGGTGCGAGCGCGCATGGCTGCCGATGAGGCCCTTCGGCAAGACGCCCCTCAGGTGGTGCAGCCGCGCCCCCTTCGGCAGCGCGCGCGTCGTCTGGGTCGCCCAGCGGATGAAGGGGTTGACCTTGTCTGCCGAGCGCCGACGCCACACCACCGCGCGCACCTCGAGGTCGCTGTCGTCGTGGGCGCCGTGGAGGTCGTCCCAGGCGTCGGGGTCGACCTCGAGCGAGGCCATCAACGCCGCCACCTGCCGTCGCGTCGCGCGTCGGGCCCGGGCCTTGGCCGCGGCTGCGCCCCGCCACCTCGAGGGCAACAGCGACCGCGCCATGTCCCTCTCTTTGTCGGAGTGCATGGCGCCTCCAGACGGGCAGGCGGCGCGGGTCTGACCGCACGCCACGAGGCCTGCTTTCGCGGACCTGCTTGTGTTCGGCCCCGCGCGGCCCCATGAAACACCCCGCGCGCGACGTCCGTAAGGAGCAGCAAGCCGGCATGCAGAGCCCAAGCGACGAGGAGCTGATGGAGCGCTACCAGGACGGAGACCAGCGCGCGTTGGAGGTGCTCTTCGACCGGCACGCCGTCGGGGTGCACGCGTTCCTCACGCGCATGGTGAACGACCGCGCCCTGGCCGACGACCTGCTCCAGACGACGTTCCTGTCGGTGGTGCGCTCGGCCGACCGCTACCAGCGGGGGCTGAAGCTGGCGCCGTGGCTGCTCACCATCGCGGGCAACGCGGCGCGCGACACGCTGCGACGCAAGAAGCTCCACGTCGAGGTGCTGCACGACGACGACGACGGCCCGCCGCTCGAGCCCTCGGTCGAGCCGGCCATGTCAGACCCGGGCCAGCGCCGCCGCATCGAGCAGGCCTTCGCCACGCTCCCAGAGCAGCAGCGGGAGTGCGTGGTGCTGCACAAGCTCGAGGGCCTCTCGTTCGAGCAGATCGCCCAGATGCTCGAGATCAGCCCCACCGCCGCCCGCATTCGCGCCCACCGGGGCTACGACAAGCTCCGCGCGCTGCTGCAAGACCCGACGGAGGCCGCCGATGTCGACGCCTGACCTGTCGCTCCCGTCACCGAAGCCGCCCGCGGCCGAGGCCGTGGCGAAGGCGCGCGCGGCGATGCTGGCCGAAGCCGCGGCGCCCCGGCGGGCGGGGTGGAGGGCGGGGCTCGTCAAGGCGTCGGGCACCGTGCTCGGCCTCGGCGCGGCGGTGGCGGGCGTGTTGTTGATGGTGGGCGCCTGCACCGTCGACTTCCTCGCCTCGCGCGCGGTGTCGCTCTCGGCGCTCCTCACGGTGGGGCTGGTGGCGATGTGGGCCTCGCTGCGGCCTCAGGGCCTGATGAGCCGGCTGCTGTCGTTGGGGCTGGTGGCGGTGTCGGCGGGCGTCATCGTGTTGGTGCGCGGGGCGGGCGCGGCGTCGACGCAGCCCGAGTGGGTCTGCACGGTGAGCCACCTGGCCGTGGGCCTCGCGCCGGCGGCGGTCGTCATCACCCTGCTGCGGCGCATGGCGCCCAACCGGCTGCGCAGCGTGGTGGCCGGCCTCGCGGCGGGCACCACTGGCGCCCTCGTCGGCGAGCTCGCCTGCGCCCAGTCAGCGGTCCACGTCGCCACCTTCCACCTGTCGGCGTGGGCGGCGGTGGCGGTGGCGGTCGCCCTCATCTCGTCGAAGGTGCGGCCGACCTCGTACGCGCCGTGACGAGGCAGGACTCGTCGCCCTGGGTGGCCGCGCGGCGGGACGAGCTCCGCCGGCCGACCTGCTGACGCGCCGCACCGCGAGACCGGGAGGGTGTGGGCGCGTCGTCGCGCCAGCACGGCAGGACTCAGTTGCGCCGGTACATCGTCATCACGCAGGCGCCGCCGAGGCCGAGGTTGTGCTGGAGCGCGACCTTCGCGTTGGGCACCTGCCGCTCGCCAGCGGTGCCGCGCAGGTGCCACACCAGCTCGGTGCACTGCGCGAGGCCGGTGGCGCCCAGCGGGTGGCCCTTCGACAGCAGCCCGCCCGACGGGTTGACGACGAACTTGCCGCCGAAGGTGTTGTCGCCGTCCCAGATGAACTTCTCGGCGCCGCCCTCGGGGCACAGGCCGATGGCCTCGTAGGTGAGCAGCTCGTTGGTGGTGAAGCAGTCGTGCAGCTCGACGACCTGCACGTCCTCGGGGCCGACGCCGGCCTTCTCGTAGAGCTGCGTGGCGGCCGCCTTCGCCATGTCGTAGCCGATCATCTTGATCATCGACTGCCCCTCGAAGCTGGTGGGGAAGTCGGTCGTCATCGTCTGCGCGGCGATGAAGACGGGGTTCGCGATGCCGTGCTTCTTCGCGAAGTCGTCGCTGCAGAGAATGGCCGCCGCGGCGCCGCAGGTGGGGGGGCAGCACTGAAAGCGGGTGAGCGGGTCGAACACCTCGTCCGACGCGAGGATCTGCTCGACCGACAGCACCTCGCGGAAGAGGGCGTAGGGGTTCTTCGCGGCGTGGGTGCGCGCCTTGTGGGCGATCTTCGCGAAGGTCTCGCGCCTGGTGTCGTGCTTCCACCGGTACTCCCGGCCGGCGCCGCCGAACATCTGCGCCGCGAAGGGCGCCTGGTTGACGCCCTGCTGCTCGTTCATCACGTTGACGTGCTTGTCGAGCGGGTTGGTGCGGTCGCTCCACTTGGCGGCGAGCGCGCCCTTCTCCATCTGCTCGAAGCCGACGGCCAGCACGCACTCGGCGAGGCCCCCTTCGATGGCCTGCCGGGCGAGGTAGAGCGCCGAGCTGCCGGTGGAGCAGTTGTTGTTGACGTTGATGACGGGGATGCCGGTCTGCCCGACCGCGTAGACGGCGCGCTGGCCGCAGGTGCTGTCACCGAAGACGTAGCCGGCGTAGGCCTGCTCGAGCTCCTTGAACTCCACGCCCGCGTCCTTCATCGCCTCTTTGATGGCCCCGCTCGCCATCACCTCGTAGCCGTCCGAGGCGCCGGGCTTCTGGAACTTCACCATCCCCACGCCGATGACATTGACCTTGCGACCCATGATGTTTGCCTTTCGTTGAAGAGGAGATCAGGCGAGCTGCTTGAAGAAGCCGAGGCGGTGCACCGGCTTGAGCGCGCCGTCCACGCGCAGCGCCCCGTGCTGGTAGAGGTCCTGGGTTGCGCCCGTCTTCGCCAGCTCGGCGAGCGCGTCGTCCGACAAGGTGATGGTGGTGGTGGCGGCCGGGTCGGCGCCGTCCTTCACCGAAGGGGTGGCCGACTTGAGGTCGGCGGTGAACGACGGCCCGTCCTTCACCTTGAAGGCGATGACGGCGTCGACCTCTTTGGCCAGCCCGGGGTTCTTCGCGAGCCGCTCCTTGAGCGCCGCGATGAGCTTCGGGGCCTTCGCCTCACTCGGCGCGCTGGGCTGGGCGGCAGGCGCCGCCGCCGCGCTCGAAGGAGCCGCCACCACCGCCGACCGGTCGAGCTTCTTGAGGAAGTCGAGCTTCTGCGACGCCATCACGTTGCCGCTGATCTTCAGCTTGCCGCCCTGGAACAGCTTCATCGGGTCGGCCTTGCCGCTCACCATGTCGAGCCAGTCTTTGTCCGAGAGGTCGAGGGTGCAGTCGGCCTTCTCCACCGTGCCGGCCTTCACCGAGCCGGCGCCGTTCTTCAGGTCGAGCACCCACGCCGAGTCGGGGCCCTTGAGGCGGAACTGGTAGACGTTGCCCACGGCCTTCACCAGCTCGGGGTGCTGCGCGAGGTAGGCGCCGATGGCGTGGAAGGTCGCGGCGGCGTCGA
>JACSRE010000415.1 GCA_014879945.1 Myxococcus sp. | reverse complement strand
GCTCCCTCCCGCTCGAAGCTGATGTTCCTGGTGGTGGTCCTCTCGATGCCGTTGCTCACCGGCGCCTCGGCCCGGGGCTGTGGCGGAGAGGACTCGTCGGTGGTGCGCCAGGACCGCGTCTTCACCCAGTACTGGCTCTTCTACGACGCCAACGCCGACGTGACGTTCGCGCGCGCCACCTTCCGGCTGGGCCACGGCCTGGGCACGGTGCTCGAGCTGACCGCCCCGGCGAAGGTGACGTTCAACGACAAGGCGCTCTCGTTTCAGCCGGTGCCGGGGTGGCACGAGCTGCAGCTGCCCGGGCGGGTGACCGGCACCTTCGTCTACGCCAACGTCGACGGCGAGCGCTTCACCGTCGAGGTGCCGGCGCTGCCCGAGGTGGCGGTGCAGTCCGACCTCACCATCCCCGCGGGCAGGGCCTTCACCTTCGCCTGGCAGGGCCCGCCCATCGCGCGTGACGAGCGCCTCGAGGTCATCGTCACCGGCGAGAACAAGCTCGACTTCTCGATCATCGAGCAGCGCGGCGTCGGCGCCGTCGACGTGGTGCTGCCCGCCGACAAGACGCGCCGCTTCAACGCGCAGGGCTGGCTGGGCCTTCGCCGCACCCTCGAGGCCGTCGCCAGACAGTCGCCCGACGCCGGCGGGGTGGTGTGGGCCACCAGCCAGCCAAAGGACGCGCGGGTGACGTGGGGCGCGACCTCCACCGACGCGGGCGCTGACGGCGGCACCGACGCCGGAAGGTGAGGCCTCAGCGCGGCCCGAACGACGAGAGCGCGAAGAACGCCCGAATCTTGTCGTTGGTCTCACGCAGGCGCGACGACAGGGTGCGCACGAACGTCCACAACAAGATGCTCGCCAGCTCCTTGTCGGTGAACATCACCTGCTCGAGCTTCTCGCGCGACAGCTCGTACAGCTCGCACGAGGTGTGGGCGATGGCGTCGGCGCTCCGGGGGCCGTCCTCGATGAGCGACATCTCGCCGAAGTACTGGCCCCGCTCGAGGATCGCGAGGGCCTCTTCTCCGATGCCCGGCACCATCTTCGAGATGCGCACCTTGCCGTCGGCGATGAGGAACATCGACACGCCCGGCTCTCCCTCGCGGAAGATGTGGGTCGAGCCGGGGAAGTCGACCCGCTTGAGCGCCGCCAGGAGCTTTCGCAGCTGCGCCGAGGTCAGCCCTTCGAACAGCGGCACTTTGCGGAGAAAATCGACGTCCATCGGCACTGGTTCGTAGCAGACTTGAAACCGTTGTCCGCATTTGCGCATCTCACGGCGCGACGACGAACCAGGAGCCACACGTGGAAACGAACAAGATCACCATCATCGGGTCAGGCCCCGCCGGCTACACCGCGGCCATCTACGCGGCGCGCGCGGGCGTGAAGCCCGTCGTCTTCGCCGGCGGTCCTTCGGAGCATGACGCGCGGCGCGTGCCCGGCGGCCAGCTGATGATCACCACCGAGGTCGAGAACTACCCCGGCTTCCCCGAGGGCGTGACCGGCCCCGAGCTGATGGAGCACTTCCAGAAGCAGGCTGAGCGCTTCGGCACCGTCATTCACTTCGAGAACGTGGTGTCGGTGGACGTGTCGAAGCGGCCCTTCCACATCAAGAGCGAGTCGAAGGAGTGCCTCTCTGAGGCGGTCATCATCGCGACCGGCGCCTCGGCGAAGTGGCTCAACATCAAGGGCGAGACCGAGTTCATGAACCGCGGCGTGTCGGCCTGCGCGACCTGCGACGGGTTCTTCTTCAAGAACCTCGACGTGCTGGTCGTCGGCGGCGGCGACACCGCGATGGAAGAGGCGACCTACCTCTCGAAGCTGTGCAGCTCGGTCACCGTGGTGCACCGCCGTGACACGCTGCGCGCCTCGAAGATCATGCAGGAGCGCGCCCTCAACAACCCGAAGATCAAGTTCCTCTGGGACTCGGCGGTCGAAGAGGTCGTCGGCGACGCCAAGGGCGTGACCGGCGCGGTGGTGAAGAACCTGAAGACCGGCGACTCGAAGGTGGTGCCAGCGAAGGGCTTCTTCGTGGCCATCGGCCACAAGCCCGCCACCGAGCTGTTCGAGAAGACGCTCAAGCTCCAGGACAACGGCTACCTCTGGGTGCAGCCCGGCACCACCCGCACCAGCGTCGAGGGCGTCTATGCCTGTGGTGACGTCAGCGACGCCACCTACCGCCAGGCCGTCACCGCTGCCGGCACCGGGTGCATGGCGGCGATCGAAGCCGAGCGGTGGTTGGTCGAGCAGGGCCTCTGAGGAGGCTGGTTACTCGAAGCCCATCGCCGCCGCGCAGCTCTGCGAGATGTCGCTGAGCGTCGCCAGGCAGGGCCCGATGGAGTTGATGGCGGCCATGTCGTTCCCGCTGGAGCAGATGGCCGCCCCCTCGATGCAGGTGGTGCCTGCGTTGAGCGCCATCTTGTCGAAGGCGGTGCACGCGCCGTAGCCGCTGACGCAGGAGGGCGCGTCGAAGTTGTTGCTGAGCGTCAGCCCACCCGAGCCGCACGACGGGCGCCCCGCGAAGAAGCGATTCATCGCCGAGCCCAGGCGGGCGCAGAACACCATCGCCTCGCTGCCCGAGGAGCCGCCGCCGGTGCCTGAGGAGCCGCCGCCGGTGCCCGAGGCGCCCCCGCCGGTGCCCGAGGAGCCGCCGCCGGTGCCTGAGGAGCCGCCGCCGGTGCCCGAGGAGCCGCCGCCGGTGCCCGAGGAGCCGCCGCCGGTGCCCGAGGAGCCGCCGCCGGTGCTGGCCGTGCCGCCGCCGGTGCTGGCCGTGCCGCCGCCGGTGCCCGCGGTGCCGCCGCCTGTGCCCGCCGTGCCGCCGCCTGTGCCCGCCGTGCCGCCGCCGGTGCCCGAGCCGCTGATGTTCTGCATGCACGAGCCGGCGACGCACGAGGCCGTCACGCCGCACACCGTACAGCTGGCGCCCCGCGAGCCGCACGCAGACGACGAGCCCGTCGTCTGGCACAGGCCCGAGCTGTCGCAGCAGCCCGTCGGGCAGGTGGTGGCGGAGCACTTCGGCGCGGTGCCGCAGGCCGAGAAGATGACGGTGAGGGAGCCGAAGGCGAACGCGAGGGTCAGCAGGAGGGAGCGCATGGGTGGCGGGCCCTTAGGTGGTTTCCGCCCCGCGCTCAACTCCCCCCCCCACGGGGCTCTGGGCGCGGCAGCGCTCCTTCGCTCAACGCGCCGGCGGCGGCGACTGCGGGCCCGGCACGAACCCCGGCTGCGGGCCTTTGGCGTCGAGCGTGGGCGCCTTGGGGTCGACGACCACCTTCGCCAGGCCCTCGTCGCTGAGCTCGAAGCGGGCGTCGGCCTTCAGCTTCTCGAGCAACGCGCGATAGCGCTCCTGCCGCGTCTCGTTGAGCAGCACCTGTCGAATCGAGGCGGCGGCCTGCTCCAGCGAGAGGTTGAGCGCCAGCTGACGCCCCTGGAGCTTGATGACGTGCAGCGCCCTGGGGGTCTCGACGAGCGCCGGCGCGACGTCGCCGATGCGCTCGAGCTTCGCGGCCGCCTCACGCGCCTCGGGCCCCAGCTGCGCGGCCAGCTCGTCGTCCGAGAGGAAGCGCAGATCGCCGTCGAGCACCTTCGTCTTCTCGTCCTCGGAGTGTTCGCGCGCGAGCTTGCCGAAGGCCGCGTAGTCCATCGGCGCCAACGCGCGGGCCTCTGCGAGCACCGCCTCGGCCTGGGCGCGGCGCTCCTTCGAGAAGGCGACGTGCGAGAGCCGCGTCATCGCCGGCTTCACGTAGTCGTCTCGGTGTGACTCGTAATACGCCTTCACCTGCGCGTCGGTGATGGCCTCGGCGCGCTCGTCGAGCTCCTGCTTGAGCAGCTCCTGCACCATCACCCGCTTGGCGGCTTCGACGACGTCGGGGTCGTTGTGGAGGCCGCGGCGAATGGCCTCCTGCGCGAGCAGCTCGAAGCGCGCGAGGCCTTCGACGTAGTCGCGGCGCTGCTCCAGCGTCTGGTAGCGGGCCCGCGCGTAGGGGTTCATCTCGGCGAAGCGCTGGTTCAGCTCGGCCACCGTGACGGCGTCCTTGCCGAAGCGGGCCGCGACCGGGCCGCTCGTGGTGCCGGCCGGAGCCGAGCGCCTGAAGTCCACCGGCGTGCCGGCGGGGTTCGAGCAGGCGACGAGCAGGAGCAGCGCGGTGGGGCCAGGGCGGAGAAGCGAAGCCATGCGCGGCGAGGTACCACACCTTGCCGGCCCCTCGCGCTCAGCGCGCCCGACTCGCCT
>JACSRE010000296.1 GCA_014879945.1 Myxococcus sp. | reverse complement strand
GGGGGCGCCGGGACCGGTGCTCGACGTCGCATGGAGCCCCGATGGTTCGAGGCTCGCGGTGGCCAGCAGCGCGCGGCTGATCATCCTCACCCGGCAGCAGCTCGGGCTGTAGTCACGGCTCAGCGCACGAGCGCGACGCCCTGCGGGTTGGTCGCGTTCCCAGGACCGGCGACCGGCGACCAGACCGGGCTCGAGTACAGCGGCACCTGTCCGCTCCCGTCGTAGGCGGCACGCATCAGCGCGTCCGTGCCGTTGTCTGTCCAGTAGAGGACCTGCGCCGCTGGGTCCACCGCGATCCCCGTCACGGTGGCCGTGCCTGCCACCACGATGCTCGCGGCCCCGCCATCGAGTGGCGCGCTCAAGAGCCCCGAGGCCTCGGCCCAGAACATCAAGCCGGCGGTGGAGTCGATCGCCAGCGCGCGCGGGTTTGCCTGCGCGTCGCTCGCCGAGCGCAGCACGGTTCGCCCCGAGCCGTCGTAGGCGACGCGGGAGATCGAGTCGGTGCCGTTGTCGGTCCAGTAGACGAAGCCGCCGGGTTCATCGAGCGCGACAGAGGTCGCCCAGGTGTTGCTCGCCCTGGGGATGACGACGGTCGCCCCGCCACCGTCGAGCTGGGCGCGCATGACCTTGCCGCCTTCGGCCCAGAAGATCAGCCCGTGCGACGAGTCCACCGCGAGGCCTTCGGGGTTCGAGGCCGAGTCGGGGCTCACGTAGAGCACCTGCTTGCCGGTGCCGTCGGCGCCTACCCGCGCGAGCGCGTCGCTGGCGTTGTCGAGCCAATACACGCGGCCCTGTTCATCGACCGCGACGCCGGTGACGAACTGCTGCTGGGGCTCACCGTCGACGAGGGTGCGCACGCCGCCGTCGCCCAGCTCGAGCGCACGCACGGCCCAGCCATCGCCGAAGATGGCCCTCGACGGCCCTGGGCTGGCGGCGGCCACGAAGTACGAGAAGTGGCTCACCTGCGCGACGATCGAGGCGCCGACGCGGCGCGCTCCCGGCACCGCCACCCAGTCGCCCCCGGGCTGCGCCGTGAGCAGCCGCGTCTGGCCTGTCGTAGCGGGGAACGTCACCGTGACGGGCACCTCGAAGGTCTGCCCGTGCGGCGTGAGGGCGAAGACAGAGGGGCCTGCGCCACCAGGGAGCGACGGGAAGCCGGCCGTCACCGTCGCGATGGAGAGCTCGGCCGGAGCCTTCAGCGCCCCGCCGGGCACCTCGACCGTCACCCCGCCAGGGCCGACCACGGTCCTCGCGTCCATCGAGGCGCTGCAGGCCGAGAAGACGAGCACCACCCACGCACCAGAGCGCATGCAGCCAGTATCTCCGCGGGTCACGAACGATGTCGAGGCGTCAGCGCCCGCTCTCGAGCTCGCGCAGGCGTCGCTCGTGGTCGAGGAAGCGGCGGTCGTTCTGAACCCCCATCGCCGTGAAGCCGACCTCCAGGTCGTCGCGCAGCCCGACGAGCTCGGTTCGCACCCGCATGAAGCCTTCGTGGGTCTCGCGCCGGAGCTCGCCCCGCTCGGTCTTGAGCTCGGTCCGCACGCCCGCGATCTCGGTCTTCACACCCGTGATCTCGGTCTTCACACCCGCCAGGTCCGTCTTGAGGCTCGTGACCTCATGCTTCAAGTTCACGAGCTCTGCCTGAATCTTCTTCAGCACCTCGAGCTGCAGCGTCGGCACGTCGTCTCGCGTGGTCATCGCCTCTGAATACTCGAGGGGTCTGACACGGTTTCGCGGCGCCATGAGCGGCATCGTGGCACCGCGACCAGGCGCCCTGCAACCCGACCCATCCTCACCGCTTGCGCCGGTACTTGCGCGGCTGGCTCTTGCGCCCCATCGGCCGCTGCTCCTGCTTCTCCTTCGCGTCGCCGAGCAGCGCCTTGATCGGCGGCTTCACGCCCAGGTCCATCTCGCGCAGCACGATCAACCGGTCCCGTTCTGCGGCCGCCTTCTCGAACTCCATCTCGTCGGCGAGCGACATCATCCGCTTCTCGGTGTCGCGCAGCAGCGCGCGCAGCTCGTCCTTGGTGAACAGCGCGGCGCCGCCCTCCGCCGCCATCGGCAGATCGAGCGCATCGGACGCGTAGACGAAGCTCTTGAGGTCGTGAATCGCCGACTTCACCTGCGTCGGGGTGATGCCGTGCGCCTCGTTGTACGCCGCCTGGAGCTCGCGCCGACGGGTGCTCTCGTCGATGGCCTTCTTCATCGAGTCGGTGATGGTGTCCGAGTACATCAGACAGCGGCCCTCGAGGTGTCGAGCCGCGCGGCCCATCGTCTGAATCAGCGAGACGTGGCTGCGCAGAAAGCCCTCCTTGTCCGCGTCGAGGATGGCCACCAGCGACGTCTCGGGAATGTCGAGGCCCTCGCGCAGCAGGTTGATGCCGACCAGCACGTCGTACTCGCCCTTGCGCAGCCCGCGGATGATCTGCATGCGCTCGATGGCGTCGATGTCCGCGTGCAGGTAGCGCACCCGCACGCCGACCTCCGCGTAGTACTCGGTCAGATCCTCGGCCATGCGCTTGGTGAGCGTCGTCACCAACACGCGCTCACCCTTCTTCGCGCGCACCCGAATCTCTTCGAGCAGATCGTCCACCTGGTTGCCGGCGGGCCGGACCTCGATGATCGGGTCGAGCAGGCCAGTGGGCCGAATCACCTGCTCCACCAGCACGCCCCGCGCCTTGTTGATCTCCCACTCGGCCGGCGTCGCCGACACGTAGACGGCGCTCTTCAAGAACGCCTCGAACTCGCCGAACTTGAGCGGCCGGTTGTCGAGGGCGCTCGGCAGGCGGAAGCCGAAGTCCACCAGCGTCTCCTTGCGCGAACGATCGCCCCGGTACATTGCGCCGATCTGCGGAATCGTCTGGTGCGACTCGTCGATGATGAGGAGCAGATCCTTCCCGAAGTAGTCGATGAGGCACGGCGGCGCCTCGCCCGGCGCGCGCCCCGAGAGGTGCCTGGAGTAGTTCTCGATGCCGTTCGAGAACCCGAGCTGCTCCATCATCTCGAGGTCGAACATGGTGCGCTGCTCGAGGCGCTGCGCCTCGACGAGCTTGTTCTGGCCCTTCAGCTCCGTGAGCCGCTCGCGCAGCTCCTCCCTGATGGCGGCGATCGCCTTGTGCCGTTGATCGAGGTCGGTGACGTAGTGGCTGCCGGGGAAGATGGTCAGCTTGGGAATGGTCGCCAGCGCCTGCCCCCGGAGCGGGTCGAACTCCGTCATCTTGTCGATGGTGTCGCCGAAGAACTCCACGCGCACCGCGCGCTCCTCCTCGTAGATGGGGAAGATCTCGACGGTGTCGCCGCGCACGCGGAAGGTGCCGCGGTGGAAGTCGGTGTCGTTGCGCTCGTACTGACACTCCACCAGCCGCTTCATCAGCGCGTCGCGGCCGAAGTCCTTCCCCGTCTCGAGCGCGATCGCCATGTCGAGGTACACGCGCGCGACGCCGAGGCCGTAGATGCACGACACCGAGGCGACGATCAGCACATCGTCGCGGGTCATCAACGAGTGCGTCGCCGAGTGGCGCAGGCGCTCGATCTCCTCGTTGATGCTCGAGTCCTTCTCGATGAACGTGTCCGACGAGGGCACGTACGCCTCGGGCTGGTAGTAGTCGTAGTAGCTGACGAAGTACTCGACGGCGTTCTCTGGGAAGAGCTGCTTGAACTCCCCGTAGAGCTGCGCGGCCAGCGTCTTGTTGTGGGCGATGATCAACGTCGGGCGCTTCACGTTGGCGATGACGTTGGCCATCGTGAACGTCTTGCCCGAGCCGGTGACACCCAGGAGCACCTGGTGCTGGTCGCCCCGCAGAATCCCCTCGGTCAGCTCGGCGATCGCGCGCGGCTGATCGCCCTGCGGCGTGTACTGACTGACGAGCTTGAAGTCGGCCATGGCGCCGAGGGTTCTAATCCGGGCCAGCCAGGCACGGGTGTCAGGAACCGGCGACGCGCCCGGGCGAGAACCTGTGACACACTCCCCGTTCTCGGAGGTCGTGATGCAGAAGCCGTGGTTCGTGGTGTGTGCGGTCGCCGCGTTGGGGTGCGGGACGCCGGTGGTGACGACGCCTCCCGTGGGGTGCACCGCGTCGACCTGCGCGGGGTGCTGTGACTCGGCGGGCCGGTGTCAGGGCGGCGCTGAGGTGACGGCGTGCGGGCGCCTGGGCCTGGCGTGCGCGACGTGTCAGTCCGGACAGGTGTGCGCCGGGGGCCTGTGCTCCGGCACCAGCTCGACGGGCGGCGGCGCCGGCGGCGGCAGCGCGGGAGGCGACACCGCGG
>JACSRE010000272.1 GCA_014879945.1 Myxococcus sp. | reverse complement strand
GGAGCCTGCGCGGCGTCCCGCTCCCGCCAGCGCTGCAGGCCCAGGGCGTCTGGTACGAAGGAACGCGCGCGCGGGTGGGCATGACGGACGGCACGGTGTTCGCGCTCCCCAGCAGCGTGCTCCTCGCGGGGCCGGTGCCGGGCGCCTCGGTCGTCGGCTACGCGCAGGTCTGTCAGCACCAGCTCGCCTTGACGCCCAGCGGGTTGTACCGCCTCGAGACGCAGCCCAACGTGAGCCTCGCGACGTGGAGCGCCGTGCCGCTCCCGTCGGGCTTCGCGGGCGGTGACCTCTCGGGCGGCTCGCTGCACACAGTGCGCGGCGACCTCTACGTGTTCTCGCGGCTGGGCGAGGCGCTGCGGCTCACCCTCGAGCCCTGCGCGCCGTGACGGCTACTTCAGGTTCTGGGTGGGCGCGTCTTTGTCGAGCATCGCCTTGGCCAGCTCGAGCAGCTTGCCCCGCGCCGGCTTGACGTCGAACGAGCCCATCGGGAGCCAGCGCCCACCCGGCTTGCCGATCATGAACACCACCTGGTTGCACTTGAAGCTGACGACGCCCTCGACGGTGTCGACGCCCGAGAGCGCCTGGAACGAGACGTCGGGCGTGAAGTTGCACCTCGAGACGTCCTGCTCGAAGCGGTACGACTTCTCGTCGTAGAGCAGGCCGCGGAGCGTCGCGAGGTCTTTGGCCTCGAGCTCCTTGCCCGCCGCCTCACGCGTCCACTCGCTGCCGATGGCCTTCGCGGGGTCGGGCCGCACGCCGTTGGTCGACATCACCCGCCAGGCCTGCACCCGCGTCGTCGCGGCCCAGACCTCGAGCACCTTGTCGCTCAGGTGCTCCTCCACCTTCGGCATCGGGCTGGTGGGCGGGGGCGGCGGCGGCTTCGGCGCGGGCTTCGCCTTCTTCTTCGGAGCGGCGAGCGCGAGGGCGCTGAACATCAGGACGGTCAGGAGAGCGACGCGACGCATGCGCTGGTCGTACCACGCGCGCGCGCCTTCGTTGGCCGCTTCACTTCACCGTCAGCCCGAACCGCCAGGCGTCGTTCGCGGGGAACCGCTCCGGCGCCCCACAGCGCGCGTCGAGCGTCAGGCGGCTCACCTCGAAGCCGCGGCCATCGCGCTGCACCAGCGCCGTGCCTTCACAGCGGCTCGACAGGCACGCCGAGGCGAACGGCTGTCGGCTGAAGAGCGCGCCTGCGCTGTCCCGGCGCACGAGGTCGGCGCCCTCGCACCGCGCGGTGACGCACGCGCCGGCCCCGCGCAGGCGCCGGTACTCGACCCGAATGCCGTCGCGGGTCACCAGGTCGGCCCCTTCACACCTCGTCGAGAGGCAGCCGTTGGGCCGGCGGCTCACCTCGCGGCGGTCGTGGTCGCGCGCCACCAGGTCGGGGCCCTCGCAGACCGAGGTCAGCTGCAGCGGCGGAGGCGGCATCGGAGGGGGCAGGCGCGGGCAGGCGAGCGTCAGGGCGAGGAGCGTGGTGACCATGGCCGCTTGAAACGCCCGACCCCGGTGGTCGATCTACCGCCTCGAACCGGCCGAGTTTGTTCAGGGCCCCACGCCCTGACGACCATCAAGGCGACACCTCGTCGCAGGCGCGGTGGGTGAGGGCCGTGGTAGGTCGCGGCCCATGCGCACCTTCCTCGCCCTCGTCGTGTTCCTCTCGCTCGCCGCGTTCGCCCAGGACCCGAAGCCGAAGTCGAAGCCGGCGAGCCCGGCGCCCGCGGCGCCGAACGCCGTGCAGCAAGAGATGCAGGCGCTGCACGGGCTGGTCGTCACCTCGCTGGTGGCCATCGAGAGCGGCGACACCACCGCGATTCCCGCCGCGATTCGCCAGGTGCACGAGGCCAAGGGCGTGACCGAGAAGGCCATCACCTCGGGCGCGTGGAAGCCGCCGCGCGCCGACGCCACCGTCGCCGACTTCGTGAAGACCGACGAGGCGTTTCATGACGAGCTGGTGAAGCTGCTGCAGGCGTCGAAGAAGAACGACGTGGCGGCGACGACGAAGCAGCTGGGCGTGGTGCTCGAGGGCTGCACCTCGTGCCATGTGCGCTTCCGCTTCCCGAAGGCGCCGTGACGTGTTGGTGAACCTCGGAGGCCCGCCGAAGGCCGAGACGCTCGTCGGGCTCCTGCTCGAGTGCCATGAGCGCATTCGCAGGTTCTCGCGCCTGGCGGTGGAGCTCTCGCGGCGCGCCGACCTGCCCGCCGGTGAGGTGGGCGACGCGTGCGCGCGCTGTGAGCGGTACTTCAGCGAGGCGCTGCCGCTCCACGTCGCCGATGAAGAGGACTCGCTGCTGCCGAGGCTGCGGGGCCACGCCGTCGACGCCGCGCTCGCCGCGATGCACGCCCAGCACGAGGCGCATCGCCCGGTGCTGGTGGAGCTGCTGACGGCGCTGCGCCAGCTGCGTGAGGCGCCGTCGTCCGCACCGTGCCGCGCGCGCCTCGGCGCCGTCGCCCAGCGCGCCGTCACCGACTTCGAGCAGCACCTGACCCTCGAGGAGCAGGTCCTCTTCCCCGTGGTGGCCGCGCTGCCCGCCGAGGCACAGGCGCAGGTCGTGGCGGAGCTGCGCGCGCGGCGGCGCCCCGGGGCCTGAGGCTCAGGCCCCCGAGACCGACAGCACCCGCAGGCGCCAATGCCGCGAGCCGTCGACCCACGTGAAGGTGTCTCCCACGCGAACGCCGATGAGCGCACAGCCCACCGGCGTCAGCACGGACAGCTCGGTGGGGCCGGTGACCTGCTCGGGGAGCACGAGCCGCGCGGTGCGGCGCCGGCCGGTCTCGACCGTCTCCCACGTCACCGTGCTGCCGAGCTGAACGAAGTCGGCGCCATCGGTCGCGGGCACCACCGTGGCGCGCCGCAGCTCTTCCTCCAACGCGTCGAGCAGGGGGGCGAAGCGCAGCGGGCTCTCGTCGATGAGGCGGGTGAGCTGCGCGAGGTCGCGGTCGGTGAGGTGAATGGACGGCTGCATGGACGAGCTCCAGGAGACAGAAGGTGGTGGTCGAGCGCCGCGAGAACGCAGCCGCGGGTGAGGTTGTTCCGCTTCAGCCGGCGCTGCGGGGACGACGCGTCGGCATACGGCCCAGGCGCGCCGCGCCGCGCACCCGGTTCCCCGGCAGCTGGGTGCTGGCGCGACGCTGGCGGCCCGCGTTCTGCCGCGGCGTGCTCGAGTGGCCGACGTCCTGGCGGGTGATGGGCGCGCCTGCCTCGACGTCGCGCACGACCGTGGTGCCGAGGACCGACGTCACGCGCTCGAGCCGAAACGCCTGCTCCAGCGGGAGCCCGGCGGGCCGCTCGACGCTCGTCAGGTCTTCGAGGCGGACGCGCGTGCCCGGAGGGAGCGGGCGCCGCGCGCCGACCACCCGCGGGCCGGCGTCGCCGAACGGCCAGGTCACGCCCACGGCGACGGCGAGCAAGCCCAGCGCGACCACCACCAACAGCTCGCGCCTCATGACGCCTCCTCAAGCGCCCGCCGGAGGCTGAGCGCGAAGCGGCGCACCGCCGCGCCCTCGCCGTCATCGACCGGCTCGATGGTCGCGTCGAAGACCTCGAGCACCGCGTCGAGCGCCGCCAGTGCGTCACGCACCGAAGGCGCCGTCAGCGCGTCGAGTCGGAAGGCAGCCGAGGTGAGGCTCGCCCACCGCGAGGTCGCGGGGGGTACGACAGGGTCATGGGACACTGGGAAACTCCGTTGGAGGTCGTGAGCTGGGAAGCAGCAACCCACCGCCAGGCCCTGTGGGAGGGCCCGCGGTGGCTCAGAACGGCCAGATCGGAGCGTGGCGCTCGAGGCCAACCGACACGGTCGCCCCAGAGGTCAGAAAGGCGGCGGTCGAGTTGAAGTCGAGCATCCGTTCAAGACAGTAGCGGTGTGCGGCGACGCGGCGCAATCAACTGACGGCACGCAAGCCGCTGCGTGTCGAACCAGCTGAGATTCCTGGGGACTCGGCCCAATCCATCCCCACCCGAAACTCTCAGCGCCTCATGTACGACAATGTCGGCACTGCTTCGCTGATCGTCCCTGCACTTGTCCGAGAGTAGAAGTGTCGCTCTCGAAAGCCACCCGCCGCCTCGACCGGACCACGACATGCCCTCAGCCATTTCGCCCTCCATCGCCCGCGTCCTCACCGACGCGAAGATCAGCAACAGCGAGGTCGACCGCCTCATCTCCGAAGCGCGCCGCAACCCGTCGCCCGAGGTGAAGGCCGAGCTGCAGGCGCTGCTGGAGCAGCACGCCGACAAGTTCAGCAACGGCGGCAAGCGAGACCTGCAGCGCTTCCTCGGCAGCAACGTCATCACC
>JACSRE010000182.1 GCA_014879945.1 Myxococcus sp. | reverse complement strand
GCGCGGTACCGCCGGGCGCGCTGGCCTCGCTGAACGGCAGGCCGTCGGTGCCGGGGTTCGACACGCCGCTGCCGGCCTCTCCGGCTCCACCGCCGCCGCCGTTGGCCGTGACGTGCCCCGTCACCGTCACCTGCGAGGCCTCGAGCAGAATGGCGCCGCCGCTGCCGCCGCCGCCGCCGCCAGGCCCTTCGGCGACCTCGGCGTTCGCGTCGGCCGCCCCACCGCCGCGGCCCGACGCGGTGACGCGGCCCCGAATGCGCAGCGCCCCACGCGCGGTGAGCTGCACCGCGCCGCCCGCGCGCCCGGGAGGCCCGCCGCCCATGGTGCCCCCGCCGACGCCGCCCGCGCACCCGCCGCGCAGGGGCACCAGCGTGGCGTCGCCCGAGACGGGCCCCGCGACGCCGCCGAGCGAGAAGCTGCCGTCGCCGCGCCCGCCGTTGGAGCCGGTGGTGCCGAAGCTGCCGCCTGCGCCGCCGCCCCGAGGGGAGCCGCCGTCGGTCTCGCCAGGCCCGCCCCGGCTGGCGCCGCACACCGAGGCGTTGTCGCCACCCGGCCCCGAGGCGTTGCCCTGCGCAGAGACCTCGAGCGCTCCCGCGATGTCGACGTCGCCCGTCACCGCGAAGATGACCGGGTAGCGCGCGCCGAAGACGGTGAGCGCGCCGGCGTCGGCGATGGTCATCGAGGGGGCGGCGATGAGCATGGCGCTGAGCCCGCCGTCCTGGGTGATGAGCCGAGACCACGGCGCCACCACGGCGCAGCCGCTGGTCACCGTCACGCCTGCGTCCGCCGAGATGACGAGGTTGGCGGCGCAGCCCACGTTGAAGGCGGGGCCCGCGTCTCGAGGCAGGTCGTCGTCGTCGAAGTTCGAGGGCACGAAGGGGAAGAGCGCGCAGCGGCCGGCGCCGTCGCAGAGGCCTCCGTCGCAGCCGGCGCCAGCGGCGGTGTTGGTGAAGTTGCACCCGCCGTCGGCGAGGCACCCTGCGGCCGCCGTACGGCAGGTGGTGCTCTGGCAGGTGACGACCGCGCCGCTCTGACACGCGCCGGCCTGGCACGAGTCGCCGCGCGTGCAGGGGTTGGCGTCGTCACAGGGCGTGCCGTTGACCAGCTGAGCGAAGAGGCAGCCGCCGTCGGCCTCGACGCAGGTGCCCGAGGGGCTGCGGCACTGGTCGGCCGACTGGGCGCACGTCACCGGCGTTCCACTGCAGCCCCCGTCGGCGCGGCACGCGTCGTTGACCGTACAGCGCAGCCCGTCGGCGCAGCCCATGCCAGGGGTCGGCGTGTAGCGGCAGCCCGCGTCGGGCTCGGTGCAGGTGCCGGTGGCCGAGAAGCACATCGGCCCCGCGCTGCAGGTGACGGCCGTGCCGCCGCCGCAGACCGCGTTGGTGCACGTCTCTGCGGCGGTGCACGACAACCCGTCGGAGCAGGCCCGGCCCGCGCAGTCGCCGTCGAGGCAGTCGACGAAGGTGTCGCCGTCGTTGTCGAGGCCGTCGTTGCAGACCGTCTCGACGGGCTGCACGCAGACGAAGCCCTGGCAGGTGCCCAGGGCGGCGCACGGGCGCAGGGCGCAGTCGGGGTCGGCGCAGTTGACGAGCCCGTCGAGGTCGTCGTCAGCGCCGTCCACGCAGTTGAGCTCGACGCACACGTTCGCGCTGCAGGCCGCGCCGCCGTCGACCCCGAGGCCGCACGCCTCCAGCGCGCACGTCGGGGCGGCGCAATCGACCAGGGTGTCACAGTCTTCGTCGACGCCGCCGATGCACCGCTCGGGGTTGCCGGGGAAACGCCGCGGGTCGTTGTCGTCGCAGTCGAGGCCGGCGGGTGCCCCGTCGTTGTCGGCGTCGATGGGCCCGGCGTCATGCGGCCCTGCGTCCGGGGTGCCCGAGCCGGCGTCGTCCTGGCCGGCGTCTGGGGGCGACCCGGCGTCGTCGGCGCCGCCGTCGGTGGCTGGCGCGCCCGCGAGCACCAGGCGCTCACTCGAGACGCCAGAGGAGGGAAAGGCAAAGCGCCCCGAGGCGCGCTCTGCCGGCTGGGTGGGCGCGCAGTCGGCGCCCTGCCCGCCCACGGCCGTCACCTCGACCTCGGCGCTCTGGTCTTCGCGAACGATGCCCAGGGCCACGCCGCCCGACGCGTCGAACGCCCGCGCGCCGACGTCGCGCGCGCCGCTGTCGGTCGCGACGGTGACGCGCACGCAGGCCGAGGCCGCCGTGCCGCGCTCGATGCGAACGAACACCCCGCTGCCCTCGGGCGGCCGGTCGCCGCACGCCAGGCCGAGGCTCGCGGCGATGATCAGCGTGCCCAGGCGCATGTGGTCATTCTCCACCATCTGCGCGCGAACACACGCGGTCGGGCCGCTCGCACGATGCGCGCCGCACCTACACCCCGCCTCCCCTGTAGGCGCGGCCCCTACTTCACGAGGGTCGGCGGGCCATAGGTGTCGGTGCGCTCGAGGGTCAGGGTGCCCGGCAGGGCTCCACCCGCCAGGGCGCGGCCCAGCTGCGTCACCTCGTCTTCGGTGGCGGTCGGCCCGAAGCTGATCATCGCGCGCCCGCCCTTGATCGCCTCCATCACCACCGGCGCGGAGTGGACCCGGTCATCGAGCACCACCAGCAGGCGGCGCCGCACGACTCTGCCGGTGAGGTCGGCGAACCGCGAGGCGCTGGGCGCGTCGAAGGTCAGCGCGAGCGCCAGCACCCTGGTGTCGTCGTCGCGCTTCACCGTCGCCTCGAGGAGCCGCGGCGAGCTGCAGTCGTCGGCGAGGAAGGTGCGCGCGGGCGCGTCGGGGAAGATGGAGCCGACGAGGACGCGGCCCTTCACCGCCGCGCTCGCCGCCTGCACCAGCGCGCCCGCGTCGGCGCCGCTGAGGTAGCAGTCGGAGCGAGGCGGGTCCTCGCGCCCGATGGGCACCCCGGCGTCGCTGTCGCAGAGCGCGCCGCCGACCGGCGTGGCCTCGGCGCAGAACTCGAGCTTCGCCGGCATCGTCAACAGGCGGCCCAGCGCGCCGACGTCGAGGGCGGTGTCCGACTCGGGGACGCGCACGGTGAGGTGGGTGTCGTCGTCGGTGATGCGGGTGACCAGGCCGAGCTGGGCGAGCCGCTTCTCGACGACGGGCCTGACGTCGCCGGTCTTCGAGAACACGAGCTCGAGGCCCCGCTCGGGTTGTTTGCGCCTGGGACAGGCGGTGAGCGCCACCACCGCGACGGAGATCAGCGTCAGCCATCGAGCCATGGAGGCGGTGTACTCCGTCGCGCGCGCCCCAACGAGCGTGTACTCAGTCGACCATGACGCTGGCCCACCCCCGCCGCTCGCGCGTCCTCCCCTCGTTCGGCGCGCTGCTCGTCACCACCGACCTGCACGGGAACCTCGAGGACTTTCTGGCGGCCAGGGCCATCCTCGAGCGGGCCTGGCGCGCGGGGCTCGACGCCCACTGGGCGCTCCTGGGCGACCTCGTGCACGGGCCCGATGCGCGCGCGGGCGAAGCCGCGCCCGAGCTCTACGGGTACCTCGACCAGAGCCCCGAGCTCATCGACGCGGTCTTCGAGCTGTGGAGCTCGCAGCCCCTGCGGGTGCACGTGCTGCTGGGCAACCACGACGCGGGCCACCTGGGCTTCAGGCACACCAGCAAGTTCCAGCCCGACGAGGTCGCGGCGCTCGAGGCGCGGCTGTCGAGCGCGCAACGAGAGCGCCTGCGCGCCCTCTGCACCAACGCGCTGCTGTTGCTGGTGGCCCCCTGCGGCCTCGCGTTGAGCCACGGCGCGCCGGGCGACGCGCTGACGTCGCTGGGGGTGCTCGACGGGCCGCTCCCGCCGGCGCGCGACGACGAGGCCCGCCACCGCGCGGTGAACGAGGTGCTGTGGAGCTACGGCCAGCCGGCGCCGGTGGCCGCCGCGATGCTCGACCGGCTCAGCGCCGAGACGGGGCACCGCCTTCGCGTCGCGGTGCACGGGCACGACCGAGACGCCTCGGGGTGGTTCATCGAGGGTGGCAACCAGGTGCAGCCGGTCATCTTCGGCGCGCCCCGTGAGCACAAGCGTTACCTCTGGGTCGACCTCGCCCGCCCGGTGGAGTCGGCCGAGCAGTTGGTCGCCGAGAGCCTGCGGCACCTGTACCCGTTGCACCCGGCGCCCAGGTGACTCCACACTCCGCCGCGTGAACGGCCTCCCCCGCGCCCTCCTCTGCTTGATGCTCGTCGGCTGTACCGGCTCCGTCTCGGAGCTCGGGCCCCCGCCGCTCGACCCGACCGGTGGCGGCGACGCAAAGCGCGCAGATCAAGATGGCCGACTGGGCCCGCCGCATCACCACCGC
>JACSRE010000126.1 GCA_014879945.1 Myxococcus sp. | reverse complement strand
AGATGTGTATAAGAGACAGGGCGCGCGCGGCGGCCTGAGGCATGGGGCGGCCTGGCGCCGACTTGCGGAGCAGCCCGCCGTCACCCTCGAGCGCCTCGAGCCCCAGGTTCACGGCCAGGCGCTGCTCGGCGGCGCCGATCAAGAGCAGCCCCTCAGGCGCGAGCGCGCTCACCAACTGGCGCAGCACAGCGTCGGCGGCCTCGGGGCGAAGGTAGATGAGCACGTTGCGACACGAGATGAGGTGCACGCCCGTGACGGGGGCCGGCGCCAGCAGGTTGTGGTGGGCAAAACGCACCGGCGCGACGAAGCGCGCCGCGACCGAGAAGCGGCCGGGGGCGGCGCGCACGAAGTTGCGCCGGCGCACCTCGAGCGGCACGCCGCGAAAGCTCCACTCGGGGTACCGGGCGTCGCGTGCGCGCGCGAGCGACGTCTCGCTCACGTCGGTGCCCAGCACCGTGAAGCGCTCGGCCTGCGCCCCTGCGGCGACCAGCTGCATCGACAGGCTGTAGGCCTCTTCACCGGTGGCGCACGCCGCGCTCCACACCTTCAGCGGCGCCTCACCGAACGAGCGCACCACCTCGGCGCAGGCCCGCGCGAGCTGCTCCTGGTGACGAAAGAAGTAGGTCTCGGGCACCGTGCACCGCTCGGCGACGAGCTCGAGGAACCGCGGGTCGCTGGACCAGCGCGCGGCTGGCACGCCCAGGGCCTTCGACACCTCTGGCACCACCCGGTCCAGGCGCGCCCGCAGTGAGCTGCCGTCGGCCCAGCCCATGGCCGAACACACCGCCTCCGCCAGGCCGTTCACGCGGCCCTCCCCGCGACCCAGAGGGTGAGCTGATCGAGGTCGAGCACGGGCACCACCTGCTGGTCGACCCGCGCGTGTTGGGGCGCCACCGCCAACCCCGGCGACGCCTCGTCGAACCTGACATCCGTCACCAGGGCCTTCACCCGCTCGACGAGCAACGCGGTGGCGTTGGTCAGCACCACCAGGTGGGCGTCGAGCGCCGGCCTGGCCGCGGCGCGGTCTTCGAGGAGCCCGCCGAGCTCCACCGCGACGACGGGCTGCCCGCGACACACGAAGTGGCCGGCGATGGGCGACGGCGGGCCGGGGGTCGCCTCGAGGGCCACCACGGCCACCACCTCGGCCACCGCGTCGGCAGCCAGCAAGACCCGTCGTCCCCCCGCTTCGAGCAGCAGGTGCAACGCGGAGGGAGCCGGTGGTGAGCGGTGGTGCACGGCGGTGGGACCGGAAGGGTGACATGGCGCTCCCGCGGCGGCAACTGGGTGCGGGCCGACGATCGGGGCTTTGCTGACTCACGGTGCGCCGAAGCAGCGTTCATGTCACCATGCCGCGACCGCAGGTTGAGGGGATCGACTCCATGCGAATCGCGTTGTCCGTATTGATCACCTGCGCCGCCCTGCGCGCGAGCGCCCAGGACGCCGCCGACGCCGGGCCTTCGGTCGAGCCGCGCGCGCTCGAGGCCCCCGCCCCGGCCGACCCGCCGCCGTCAGACGCCGGGGTCACGGCGCCGGTCGAAGAGACGCTCATCGAAGACATGCTCGCGCTCGAGACCCAGCTGATGGACATGGTGGTCTCGGCGTCTCAGGTCGCCGAGCCGGTTCGTGAAGCGCCGGTGCCGGTGACGCTGATCACCCGCGAGATGATCGAAGAGAGCGGCGCGCGAAACCTGCTCGAGCTGTTGACGCTCTACGTGCCGGGCATGACCCGCGCCGAAGACCACAACGAGCTGAACGTCGCGATGCGCGGCATCTACGCCAGCTCGCAGCAGAAGATCCTCATCCTCCTCGACGGGCACCGCCTGAACTCGCGCGCCTACTCGAGCGCCAACCCCGACTTCAGCATCGGCCTCGACAAGCTCAAGCGCATCGAGGTGCTGCGCGGGCCCGGCTCGTCGATCTACGGCAACGTCGCGCTCACCGCCGTCATCAACCTCGTCACGCTCGACGGCAAGGACGTGAGGGGCGCGCAGGGCCGCGTCGGCATCGGCAACTTCGGCCAGTACACCGGCAGCGTCACCGCCGGCCACGACTTCGGCAAGGACGGCGACGTGCTCCTGTGGGGCAGCTACTACACCGCCGCCGGAGAGCGCGTTCCGCTGTACGCGAACCCGACCGACCCGCGGCAGCAGAACTACTCGGGCAGCATGACCGACGGCTTCGCGCTGGTCGGCGGCGCGCGCGACCCCGGCAGCTACGACTTCGGCGCCAAGCTCAAGCTCGGCACCTTCCACCTGATGGCGAGCCGCCGCTACGGCAAGCACACCGAGCCGCTCACCGCGGCCGGCGTCACCGGCGAGGCCTACCGCTTCGACGACCAGACCCGCAACGCGTACCTCGGCGCGGGCCCTGGCCTGGGCAACGTCACCAACCACGCCGAGCTCGGCTGGGCCGACAGCTTCGGCGAGCGCAAGCAGTGGAACTTCTCGGCGGTGCTCTACGGCGACACCAACGAGCTCGCCGGGGTGACGACCTCGTCGCCCGCGGGCGGGGCCATCAACATCGGCTGGAACGACGCGAACGTCGGCGCCATCGGCCAGGGCCGGTACGACTACGACCTCGGCAAGCTCGGCGCCGGCAGCGTCACGGCCGGGGTGCAGTGGGAGTACATGCGCCTGCTCGACTCGGTCTACATGACCGCCACCAACACCATCTGGACGGGGTTCGCCGATCAGACGACCCCGCTGCTCGAGACCGGCCGCGAGCTCATCTACTCGGGCTTCGTGATGGCGCGGCACAAGCTGTTCGACGCGCTGGTGCTGAACTTCGGCGGCCGCTACGACAACAAGTTCCGCAAAGAGGGCCCGAACGTTCAGAACTTCTCGCCGCGCCTGGCGCTCGCCTTCGCGCCCGGCCGCACCTGGGACGTGAAGCTCTCGTACGCCGAGTCGTTCGTCGATGCCCCGTACTGGTACCGCTACAACTCCCTGGCCAGCTACCGCGGCGCCCGCACGCTGACCCCGGAGCAGATGCGCTCGCTCCAGCTCTCGGGGTCGCTCAGCCTTCTCGACGACCGCCTCAAGGGCTCGCTCAACCTCTTCTACAACGACCTCTTCAACTTCATCTTCCGCAACAACAACGCGGCGCCGACCGAGCCCATCTACCAGAACGCGG
Organism: Myxococcus sp.; assembly: GCA_014879945.1. GTDB lineage: Bacteria > Myxococcota > Myxococcia > Myxococcales > Myxococcaceae > Xiheimicrobium. Next base: position 17,354 of record JACSRE010000126.1, on the reverse strand, counting down.
GCTCGCTCCAGTCGGTGGGCGCCGAGCTCGAGGCCTCGTGGATCGACACCTGGCTGCGCCTGCGGTTGGTCGGCGCCTACCAGGCCGCGCTCGCCAGCAAGGACTACGGCACCCGGGGCACGAACATCTACAACGTGCCGTCGCTCTCTGGCGCGCTCACCGCCGACGTCGCGCCGGTGCACGTGGCGGGCTTGAAGGACAAGCTCTGGGTCCACGCGGCGCTGCGCTTCACCGGGTCGGCGCTCTCGCCAGTGAACCTCACCTTCCGCGACGCGATGGGCATGACCCTGGCGTCGTTCGTCGAGCCCGACCGCACCATCCAGGCCGCGGCCATCATCGACGTGGGCTTCAGGCTCAAGCACCTGCCGGTGAAGAACACCTTCCTCCAGGGCACCATCTACAACCTGCTCAACACCTACTACGAGGTGGGCGGCGCGGTGTCGCACCCCTACCCGCAGACGGGGCGCTGGTTCCTGGTGACCATCGGCTACACGCTCGAGCCCTGAAGCGGCAGCCCGTTCCACCTGTTGCGTGGGGGGAGTTCTTTCCCCACAATCACCCGCAGATGCCCGACGAGATCGACGACCGCACGCGAGACGTCCTGAAGGCGGTCGTTCAGGAGTTCATCACCACGGGCGAGCCGGTGGGGTCCGCGCAGCTGACCCGGCGCAGCGAGTTCGACGTCTCGCCGGCGACGATGCGCAACGTGCTCGCCGAGCTCGAGGAGCTCGGGTACCTCGAGAAGCCGCACACCTCGGCGGGGCGCGTGCCCACCGACCACGGCTACCGCTTCTTCGTCGACTCGCTGCTGCAGCTCGCCGAGCCCTCGGCGAAGGAGCGCAAGGCCATCGAAGACGGCCTCGCCCACACCACCGTCGAGGAGCGGCTGCAAGAGGCCGGGCGCGTGCTGCACCAGCTGTCACGGCACGCCAGCGTGGTGCTCATTCCCCGCCCGTCGTCGGCGACGCTCACCCGCATCGAGTTCGTCCGCATGAAGGGCGACAAGGTGCTGGCGATTCTGGTGTCGTCGGGCGGGCAGGTGCAGAACAAGCTCTTGTCGGTCGACTTCCAGGTCACCCCCGACGACCTGGTGACGGCGGCGGCCTACCTCAACGACATTCTCAAGCAGGGCCTGCCCATCGAAGACGTGCGCGGGCGCATCCTCCAGGAGCTCGAGAGCGAGCGCACCCAGTACGACGTGCTGGCCGCCAGGGCGCTCCAGCTGGGCGCCGCGGCAACCGACGTGTCGTCGAACGAGCGCCTGGTGGTCGAGGGCACCGGCACCTTCCTCGAGCAGCCGGAGTTCGCCGACGACGTCAAGCGCATGCGCTCGCTGTTCCGCGCGCTCGACGAGAAGCACAAGCTGCTGCAGCTGCTCGACCGGGTGCAGCGCGCCAGAGAGATGCAGATCTTCATCGGGGCCGAGAGCGAGTTCTCGGCGCAGGGCGAGGTGAGCGTCATCGTCAGCCCCTACGGCCCGCCCGAGACGGTGGTGGGCACCGTCGGCGTCATCGGCCCCACCCGCATGAACTACCAGCGCGTCATTCCCCTGGTGAACTTCACCGCGCAGGTGCTCTCTCGCGCGCTCGACGACGAGTGACGCGCAGGCGCTACTTCTGCTTCGGCCTGAACACCTTCGGCGCCGCCGCGCTGCCCTCGAGGAAGGCGCCGCCGATGAGGTCGACGCAGTAGGGAATGGCGGGGAAGACGGCCTCGAGGCACTCGCGAATGGCGGTGGGCTTGCCCGGCAGGTTGACGATGAGGGCCTGCTTGCGAATGCCCGCCGTCTGCCGAGACAGAATCGCGGTGGGCACGCTCTTGAGCGACACCTGGCGCATCAGCTCGCCGAAGCCCGGCATCGGCTTCTCGCAGACCGCCAGGGTGGCCTCGGGCGTCACGTCGCGCGGCGCCGGGCCCGTGCCGCCGGTCGTCACCACCAGCGAGCACCGCTCGACGTCGACCAGCTCGATGAGGGTGGCCTCGATGGTGGGGCGGTCGTCGGGGATGAGGCGGTACACCTTCTCCCACGGCGACGAGAGCCACTGGGTGAGCGCCTCGTCGATGGCCTTGCCCGAGAGGTCTTCGTAGACGCCGGCCGCGGCGCGGTCCGAGAGGGTGACGATGCCGATGCGTGCTGGAGCGCTCATGGCGCGCTTCTATCGCGATGACGCCCGTTCGCCCCTCTGGCATGGTGCCCGCCCTTCAGCACCCCACCCTTTTCGTCGAGGCGCGTTCGATGAGCATCAAGGCCGACAAGTGGATTCGCCGCATGGCGCTCGAGCGAAAGATGATCGAGCCCTTCGAGAGCAAGATGGTGCGCGAGGCCGAAGGGGGGCGCCGCATCGTCTCGTACGGCACCTCGAGCTACGGCTACGACGTGCGCTGCGCCGACGAGTTCAAGGTGTTCACCAACATCAACAGCACCATCGTCGACCCCAAGACGTTCGACCCGCGCAGCTTCGTCGACATCAAGGGGCCCGAGTGCATCATCCCTCCCAACTCGTTCGCGCTGGCGCGCACCGTCGAGTACTTCCGCATTCCGCGTGAGGTGCTGGTGGTGTGCCTGGGCAAGTCCACCTACGCGCGCTGCGGCATCATCGTGAACGTCACGCCGCTCGAGCCCGAGTGGGAGGGCCACGTCACGCTCGAGTTCTCGAACACCACCCCGCTGCCGGCGCGCATCTACGCCAACGAGGGCGTCGCGCAGATGTTGTTCTTCGGCAGCGACGAGGTGTGTGAGACGAGCTACCGCGACCGCGGCGGCAAGTACCAGGGCCAGACCGGCGTCACGCTCCCCAAGACCTGAGCGCGGCCGCGCCGGTCGGTCGCAGCGGCGCTCGTCACCCGCGGGCGCCACCGTCGTCCCTTCGCGGCCCGGGGTGTTTGTACGTTGCCACCCGTCGGCCTCCCGTCGCAGGCTGAGCGCATGTCTCGTGCGCCGCTGCCGACGTACACCTTCGCGTTGGTGGTGCTGAAGGCGGGCCGCAAGGTCGCGCTGGTGAGGGACGCGAAGGACGGCAAGGCCTGGTCGCTCCCCGGCGGGCGCGTCGAGGCGGGAGAAGAGGTGCTGGCGGCCGCCCGGCGCTACGCCGCCAACGAGACGGGCGTCACCGTCGAGCTCGAGGGCCTGCTGCGCGTGCAGCACACGCTCGTCGACGGCGGGGCCGCGCGGCTGCGGGTCTGCGTGGTGGCGCGGCCGGCCGACGATCGCGAGCTCAAGACGCTCGCCGACGAGCACAGCCTCTCGGCCCAGTGGTTCTCGCGGGAGCAGCTGACGACGCTGACCTTGAAGAGCGCCGACGTGAAGCACTTCGTCGAGCTCGCGCTCGACGGGCCCGTCTTCCCCCTCTCGCTGCTGTCGTGGGAGCACTGAGGCGCTTCAGCCCGGCACCCGCTCCAGCAAGACGCGCAGGGTGCCCTCGAAGTCCTCCACGTGCACCCAGTGCCCCGTCTCGAGCACGTCGACGGTGCACCGCCCGTGGGAGCGCGCGGCCAGCGCCACCGCCCGCTCGCGGTCGGGCGCGTCGAACACCCGGGAGCGCGCGCCGATGACGAGGTGAAACGAGGGCCCGGCGTCGACGGCCAGGCGCTCCAGCACCGGCCAGCAGTCGGTCTCGAAGTACGAGGCCAGCAGCGCGCGGATGCGGGCCAGCGAGAGGGTGAAGCGGAGGCCGGTCGGCTCGCGGTCGAGGTTCATCGCCAGCCACTGCGCGATGCCGGTGTCGATGCGCGCCTGGGTGAGGTGCGAGACGAAGGCCTCGCGAGAGGGGAAGACGGCGGGCGCGGCCTCGAGCGTGCCGAGCACCGTCATCAGCAGCTCGCTGCCGCGGAAGTCGGTGCGCTGGCCGGGTGAGCTGTCGAGCACCACCAGGTGCGCCAGGCGCGCGAGGCGGTCGGGCAGCAGCATCGCCACCTTGCCGCCGAAGGAGTGGCCCAGCACCGCGTGCACCGGCACCGCCAGGCCCTTCGCCGTCTGCGCCACGTCGTCGGCCGCCGAGAACAGCGTGTCGTCGCCCTCGACGCCCTGCGACTGCCCGTGCGCGCGCAGGTCCACCAGCACCGCCTGCCACGAGGGCCGCGCGGCGACGAAGCGGCGGGCCAGCGTGCGCAGGTTGGTGCCCTGGCCGAGGATGCCGTGCAGCAGCACCAGCGCGCGGGTGGGCGTGGCGCCCGGGGCTTCGACGATCTCGTGAAAGAGGCGCATGGGGCCCGTTTCGCGGGTGTCGCGGCCGGATTCAAGCCCGCCCCTGGCCTGGGCCTCAGCCGACCGACGCGACGCGGGGCGGCGCCTTGACGAAGCGCGAGATGACGCGCTGCAGGTCTTCGGGCCGCACCGGCTTGGCGAGGAAGTCGTCCATGCCCGAGAGCAGACAGCGCTGCCGGTCGCCTTCCATGTTGCCGGCGGTGAGCGCCACCACCGGCAGCTCGGGGCCGTGCAGCACCCGCAGCCGCCGCGTCGCCTCGAAGCCGTCCACCACCGGCATCTGGCAGTCCATGAAGACGAGGTCGAACGACTGGTCGGTCAACGCGTCGAGCGCCACCGCGCCGTTCTCGGCCACCACCACCACGCAGCCGAGCTTGCCCAGCAGGCCGCGAATGACGCGCTGGTTGATGACGTTGTCTTCGGCGACCAGCACGCGCAGCCCGGGGAAGGGCACCACCGGCTCCACCACCGCGCGCGCCGAGGCCGGCAGCGGCACCAGGGCGCGCACCATGGCGTCGAGCAGCGGGCGCCGGCGCACCGGCCGCGTCAGCCGGAAGCAGCCCGGAGGGAACTCGGTGGACAGCGTGCGCTTCGAGGTGAAGACGCCCACCTTGCGGTGCGGGGCCACCAGCCGCGCCGCCAGCGCCCGCGCCGGGGCTCCCGTCGCCTCGTCGTCCACCAGCACGCCCTGAAACTCCTCGGCCCTCGCGAAGGCCTGCTGCTCCGAGTCCACCACCTCGACCAGCGCGCCCGCGCTCTCGAGCACCTGCTTGATGTCGGCGCGCGTCAACGACGGCGGCGCCACCACCAACACCGTGCGCCCCGACAGCAGCCGCATCGCGCTCGTCGACGGCGTCTCGTCGAAGGCCAGCATCACCGAGAAGGTGGTGCCGGTTGTACCGGTCTGCACGTCGATGGAGCCCTCCATCAACCCCACCAGGCGCTTGCAGATGGCCAGGCCCAGCCCGCTGCCGCCGAAGCGCCGGGTGGTGCTCGAGTCTTCCTGCGCGAAGGAGCTGAAGAGCTTCGGCAGGGCCCCCGGCGCGATGCCGATGCCCGAGTCCTTCACCGCCAGCGTCACCCGGCGGCGGCCGTGCTCGTCGAAGCCGTTGCCGAGCGAGAGGTGCACCTCGACGCTGCCCTTCTCGGTGAACTTCACGGCGTTCGAGAGCAGGTTCAGCAGCACCTGGCGCAGCCGCGTCGGGTCCGCCAGCACGCGGTCGGGGGCGCTCGGGTCTGCCTGCACCACGATGGCGAGGCTCTTGGCCTCGGCGCCGTCAGACACCACCGACACCGCTTCGTCGATGAGGTCGCGCAGCGACACGGGGATGCGCTCCAGCACCACCTTGCCGGCCTCGAGCCGCGAGAAGTCGAGGATGTCGTTGAGCAGCGCCAGCAGCCCCTCGCCGCAGGCCCGCAGCGAGTCCACGTAGTCCTTCTGCTGCACCGACAGCGGCGTGTCGAGCAGCAGCCGGGTCATGCCGATGACGCCGTTGAGGGGCGTTCGAATCTCGTGCGACATCACCGCGAGGAAGTCGGCCTTGGCCCGCGCGTAGTCGAGCGCCGAGTCGCGGGCGCGCTTGAGCCCATCTTCGTAGCGAACGCGCTCCGTCAGGTCGTGCCACTCGACCAGCAGCACCCGCTGGGCGCCGAAGGCCTGCGGCGTCAACGTCACCTCGACCGGCACGTCCTGGCCGCTGGTGGTGCGCAGCACCCAGTCGAAGCGGTGGCTGCCCTGCTCGAAGGCCAGCTGCTCGAGCTCGGCCAGGCGCACCTCGCTGCGGCTGCCGTCGGGCTGCAGCTCGGGCGAGAACTGCTTCGTCGACAGGCGCAGCACGTCGGACTTCGAGCGGTAGCCCAGCAGCGCCACCGCGGCCGGGTTGCAGTCGACGACGCCGGTCGGGTCGGTCAACAGGTGCGGCGTCGACGACTGCTCGAAGAGGAGCCGGAAGCGCTCCTGCGACGCGACGCGCTCGGTGATGTCGGTCAGCAGCCACAGCTCGCCTTCGCCGACGGCGGTGCAGTGCACCTGCACCAGGCGCTCCCAGCCGTCTTTGCGGGTGATGGGGGCGGTGCGCGCGTCGAGGAAGCCGCCGGCGCGGTCGGCCTCGTAGAGCTCCTGCACCATCGGCCCGTCGTCGCGGTAGAGCGCCTCGAACCAGGCCTTCAGCGTCATCACCTCATCGCCGCGAAAGCCCGTCAGCGCGCAGGCCGGCGCGTTGGGCACCACCCGGTCGCCCGAGACGGCCACGGCGGGCGTGGGCAGCGCCATCGCCAACCGCTCCAGCTCCCCCATGGGCGTCGATGGTGAGAGGAGACCGCCGATGATGGTGCCGACCCGCCCCAGCGCCGCGAGGTGGGTGGCGTCGAAGGCATCAGGGCTGGTCGAGAGCGCCCACAGGGTTCCAACGACGGGGCGCTGGGCGTCGGCCTGCAGCGGCACCGCGACCAGGCTGCGCACGCCGAGGTGCAGCACCACCGGGTGCGTCGAGAACTGGGCGTCGGCGCCCACCTCGCGCAGCTGCAGTGGCGTCTTCACCACCGGCAGGTGGCCCCCGGGGTCGTCGACGCCCCACCGAGTCTGAGAGGCCCCGGTCTCGACCAGCAGGGCGGTGGCGTTCGTCAGCGCGCCGACGAGGGCAAGCGCCTGATCCACTGGCCCTTCCTGGCGTGCGCCCCGCATGACGGAATCCATCGAACCTGACAGGTGCAAGGCACGATCCCCGTCAGGGACGTGGCCTGGAGCTTAGAGAACGCAGACCCCACCGATGATGGGGAAGGTCAAGCAGCTGCCCCGGCAGCACTGCGAGCCCGAGGCGCAGCTCTCGCCCTCGACGCGGCAGTAACAGACGTTGCCGCTGCCGGTCGGCGCGGGGCCGCACGTCTGCGGCGGGCCGCGACACTCCGCCGAGGCGCCGGGCGTCGAGCAGCCGTCGAGGCAGCGGCCGGTGTCGTCTCCGCTGGGGCCGGGCTCGCAGACGCCGTCGCCGCCGCAGGAGCCGCCGCTGCGCAAGCACCAGCCGTAGCAGTAGCCGCCGTTGTTGCTCGCGCGCAGGCACAAGCCCGACTCGCAGTCGGTGTTGGTGGAGCAGGCGCCGCCGTACTTCGGCTTGTTGTGGTCCTTGAGCTCGCAGAGCTTGCTCCACGGGTTGCAGCCGTACATGCCGCCCAGGGCGCGGCAGTCAGCGTCGCTCTGACACAGCGGCGTGCACCACCGGGGGCTGGAGGAGTCGTCGTCGTCGTCGTGGCACGCGTAGCCGGGCCGGCACGGCGTCGACCCCGAGCCCGAGCAGCGCTGGCGACAGAAGGTGCCGAACTGGTCGCCCAGGCACACCGCGTTCGCGGGGCAGCCGAAGGACACTCCAGCGTCGCTGCGGTTGCAGGTGTTGAAGCCGGCCACGCAGCTGCCCCCGGGCCATCCGGTCTGGTCTTCGGTGCGGCAGGTGCCCGCGGTGCACTGGGAGCCGACGATGCAGGCTGCGCCCACCGCCAGGTTGCTGCACGCGGCGTTCGCGACGCAGCCCATGTCTCCGCAGTCCACGGCGCCGTTGCAGTCGTTGTCGCGGCCGTCGGTGCAGCTCGACTCGGTGCCCTGCCCCACGCAGTCGGAGTCGGCGCAGTCGGTGCGGGTGTCGAGGTCGTTGTCGACGCCGTCGCTGCAGTCGGTCTCGGCGCGGGCGGCGTTGCGGCAGGTGCAGCCGGCGCCGCACGCGCGGGTGTCGCAGCCCGGGTCTTCACAGTCGATGAAGCCGTTGTTGTCGTTGTCGATGCCGTCGTTGCAGGCGTTGAGCTCGGGCGACGGGGTGGCGGCGCACCGGTTGGCGGCGCCGAAGCAGTCGAGGGTGTCGGCGCAGTCGCGCAGCCCGTCGCCGTCGTTGTCGAGCTTGTCGGTGCAGGCGGTCTCGCGGCGGCGCCCGGCGCCACAGGTGCAGCCGGTGCCGCACGCGGTGCCGTCACAGTCGGGGGTGTCGAGGCAGTCGGCGCTGCCGTCGCCGTCGTTGTCCAGCATGTCGGTGCACGCGGTCTCGACCTTGCGCAGGTTGCGGCAGGAGCAGCCCGCTCCGCACGAGGCGTCGGCGCAGTCGGGGTCGGCGCAGTCGGCGGCGCCGTCGCCGTCGTTGTCGAGGTTGTCGGTGCAGGCGGTCTCGGCCTTCATGGCGAGCCGGCAGGAGCAGCCGTCGCCGCACGAGCGCATCGCGCAGTCGGAGTCGGCGCAGTCACGCTGGCCGTCGTTGTCGTTGTCGAGACCGTCGCCGCACTCGCCCTCGCCGCGGTTGCCGCCCACGCAGGCGCAGCCCGGCCCGCACGTGCGGCCTTCACAGTCGGCGTCGGCGCAGTCGGCCCGGGTGTCGCCGTCGTCATCCATCAGGTTGGTGCAGTCCACCTCGCCGCGAACGCCCCCGTCGGTGCACGCGCAGCCGGCGCCGCACGACTGGCCCAGGCAGGCCGGGTCGAGGCAGTCCTTCGCGCCGTTGTTGTCGTTGTCGATGGCGTCGGCGCAGCTTGAGGGGGCCTCGGCGCCGCCGTCACCGCAGCCGGGCTTCCCCGCGCAGTCGGGGTCGGCGCAGTCGACCTTGCCGTTGCCGTTGTCGTCGAGGCCGTTGTCGCAGTTCTCGATGCGAAGGCAGTTGATGTCGGTCTGGCAGGCCGGGTCGAGGCAGTCGGTGAAGCCGTTGCCGTCGTCGTCGAGCCGGTTGGTGCAGTTCTCGAGCGCCACGGCGCACAGCGGCTCGGCGAAGCACGCGGGGTCGAGGCAGTCAGACTTGCCGTCGCCGTTGTCGTCGAGCCCGTTGCCGCAGATCTCCTTGCGCACCATGGGCGTGGGCGCGGGGCAGGCACACAGCCAGAGGCTCACGCTGGCGACGAGGGCGGCGACGAGGCGCATGGGGCCACCCCGCCATATCGCACCGGCCGCCGGTGTGGCGAGTCAGCGGGGCGCCGCGGCCGCGCTGAGGGCGTCGAGCAGATCGGCCGAGGTGACGATGCCCACCGGGTGGTTCTGGCCGTTGACGATGGGGACGGCGTCGAGGTGGAGCTTGAGCATCAGCTTCGCGAGCGCCGCCAGCGGGGTGTCTCGGGAGCGGGTGACGGGCGCTGGCTTCATCACGTCGCGCAGGCTGACGCTGGGCGCGTGGCGCTCCTGGCCGAGCGCGAGGATGTCGTGGTCGGTGACGAGGCCGATCAGCTCACCGCGCGCGTTGGTGACGCAGACGTGGTGAAGGCTGCGCGCCTGCATGGTGCCCCAGGCCGCGCCCACGGAGGTGTCGGAGGGCAGGTGGAGCGCAGACGGCGACATGATGTCGGCGGCGAGGGCAGCCATGGTGGGAGCGGGCTCCAGCACCATCGGGGCCAACCTCTCGTTCCAGCGGGTTGAGCGGCGCGCGCGGGCGTCATCTTCGACCCCGGGAGGCCAGTTCTCTTCGGGTTGGTGCGGCCCCCCAAGGTCCGCGAGACCCACGGCCGCTTCGGCTACGGTCGGTCGATGGCCCAGCCCATCAGCGCGCGCCTTCGCGTCGGCCTCGCCGCCAAGGCCGGGCTGCTGCTGAGCCTCGGCGCCGTCTTCACGCTGGTCGCCCTCGGCGCGCTGCAGAAGGAGACCTGGCCGCAGGTCGCGCGCGTCGTCGTCGCCGGCGGGTTCGGGCTGGTGGGCCTCTTTCCGCTCTCGCAGTCACGCGCCGCGCTGCTCGACGCGCTGCTGGGCGAGGCGGTCGTCGTCGAGGGCGCGGTCGCGCTCCCCAGCCGCAGGTCGGGGCTCTCGTTCAAGCTGCCCGACGGCCGCTTCGGCGAGTTCCTGTTGTGGAACACCTGGAGCGCGCTCGAGCCCGGCGCGACCTACACCCTCGTGTTGGCGCGGCGCTCGCGCGCGCAGGTCGCGGCGCCGCGGCGCGTGGGGTGACGCTCCGCCTTCGTTTCCACCGGCAACGCTGCGACACTGACCGCCGGTGCGCTTCGCCTCGTGGATGTCGGTGACCTCGTTGACGCTGTGCGCGCAGGGAGCCTCCGCCACGCTCTGGCGCCGGGTCGACGTCTTCCCCCTCACCCACCCGCTGTGGTGGGCCACGACCGGCACGGTGCTCGCGGCCTGGGTGGTGGTGGCGCTATCGCTGGTGGGCGCGCTGACGAAGCGGCCGGCCCTCACCTTCGTCGTCGCCATGGCGCCGGGCGTGCTGCTGCTGGCGGGAGGCCTCGCAGGCCGCCTCGCGTTCAGGAGCACCGACGGCGCGTTCTTCGGCGTCCCCTTCGTGGTCGGGCTCCTGTGGGTGCTGACGACGTACCGCGCCTACCGGGCGCTGACGCCTCGTAGCCGGTTGGCCTTGACCGGCCTGAGCCTGCTCTTCGTTCCGCTCGGCGTGGTGCAGGTGTGCGCGCGCGTCCCCGCGCCTGCGGGCACCCGGCCGACGTGGACCGAGCTCCCCGCGCCGTCGCGGCTGGAGGCCACCGTGCACGCCCCGTGCGGCCACGGCGAGCTGGTGCTCTCGCCGCTGTTGCGGTTTCAAGACGCGTCTGACGACGGCTTCTGGCCGATGGCGGCGACGCCCACCACCGCCCGCGCGACCGAGCCGCCAGCCCTCGCCGGCCCGCTGCGACGCGCCACGCTCCACGTCGAGCCGGCTGACGGCGGTGGGCTCTTCCTCGACGCCGCGACCCTCGTGCCGCAGCCCACCGCGTCGCACCTCAACCGCTACGCCGACCTCAGCGTCACGGGCCTGCGCGCGCCCCGCCTCTCGTTTGGACCCGAGGGGTCGGCGACCTACCCGGTGGAGCCCTTCGACTACCCACGCGGCCGCCCGGCGCAGTTCGGCGCGCTGCTGGCCGAGGGCGCCTTCGCGGTCTTCCGGGCCACCGACGCCGAGAAGGGGCCGTTTCGCGAGCTCGGCCGCGTGCCCCTCGCGCGCGCCGAGGCGCTGGCGCTCACGGTGTTCGATGGTGTCGAGCCGCAGTGCCGCGTCACCTGGCTCGACTACGCCGCGCAGGCCGACGTGACGCTCTCGCCCACGGCCGGCGAGGGCATTCCGGTGAACGTGGTGCAGTTCGGCAGGCCCGCCACCGACGAGGCGCGGGTCGTCGTCATGCTCTCGCTCGCGGCGACGGGCATCGGCGAGGGCCTCGACACCGTGCTGCACGCGCCCGGCGTGTACCGCACCCGGCTTCGCCTCGAGCCGCTCGGTCCCCGCTGACTCGCCTGCGCGGCCACAGACGGCGGGTTCGCGCGCTGGACGACGACGTCGCGCCATCGCGGCGAGCGGCGCTCGCCCCCCGCTCGAGGCGGCGACCGGGCTCACCGCGGAATGTTGGCGCCGATGGCCCTGAAGGGCGCGACCGACTCGGTGGGCAGCCGGCGCAGCGTCGTCTCCTCGATGGTGAAGAGGCCGAACTGCGCGTCGTAGCCCTCGGCCCACTCGAAGTTGTCCATCAAGCTCCAGTGGGCGTAGCCGCGCACGTCGGCGCCGTCACGAATCGCGCGCTCGATGGCCGTCACGTGCTGCACCAGGAACGGCGTGCGGAGCCTGCCGGAGCGGTCGGCCAGGCCGTTCTCGGTCACCACCATCGGCCACCCGTAGGCGGCGAACCGGGTGAGGAAGCCGTGGAGCCCGTCGGGGTAGAGCTCCCAGCCGAGGTCGTTCACCGCGCGGCCCTTTCGGGAGGTCAGCTGCGAGAGCGACGCCGAGCCGAGGTCGGCCCGCACCATGTCGCGCGTGTAGTAGTTGAGGCCCAGCAGATCGACGCTGCCGGCGAGCCCTTCCACCTGCTCGTCGATGGTGATGGCGCCCGGCACCGAGAGGAGGACGCGGCCCGTCTTGAGCGCGCGTGGAATCGCCTCGTTGGCGTAGTCGTCGGTGAGGCCCGCGATGGCGGTGTCGAGGGCGCTGGGCGTGGCGGGCTGAAAGGTGCGCACGTGGTGGGCGACCAGCACGCGCGTGGCGAAGCCGTCACCATCGGCGTCGACGTCGTCCACCGCTCTGAGCGCGGCCGCCATCTTCGCGTGCGCCCTCAGCATCATCGCGATGACCTTCGTCTGGGTGACGGTGTCGTCCTTCTTGCCGGGCGGGAAGACGCCGGCCAGGTAGCCCTGCACCGCGTAGACGTTGGGCTCGTTCAGCGTCACCCAGAGGTCGACCTGGCGCTCGAGGTTCTTGGCGACGCGGCGGGTGAAGCGCTCGAGGTCGTCGACGATGGCGGGGTTCTCGAAGCCGCCCGCGTCCGACACCCACCGCGGCAGCGAGAAGTGGTGCAGCGTCACCATCGGCTCGATGCCCGCGGCGCGCAGCTTGAGGCACCAGTCGCGGTAGCGCTCCATGGCGGCGTCGTTCCACTCGCCCTTGCGGGGCTCGAGGCGGCTCCACTCCACCGAGAAGCGGTAGGTGGTGGCGCCCAGCTGCTGCATGGCCGCGAGGTCCTCGTCGAAGCGGTTCCAGCTGTCGGTCGCGACGGTGGAGCGGTCTTCGTTGCGGATGTGCGGCCGCCCGTCGGGGAAGGCGCCCGCCTCGAACTCGGTCCAGCTGTTGTCGAGCCCGCCCTCGATCTGGTGTGAGGACGTGGCGGTGCCCCAGAGGAAGCCCCTCGGCAGCCCGCGGCCGAGCGCGCCCACCTCGGCGCCCACCTCGTCGAGGCCCGCGCGGGGCTGACACCCCAGCAGCACCAAGACCCAGAGCACCGCGCACCTCATCGCGCTCCTCCGAAGGTGCCTGCCACCAGCACCATCGCCGCCTCGACGTTGTTGAGCCGGTAGGCGAAGGCGGTGACGCGCAGCCCCAGGCCGCGAGGGAGCGAGAGGTCGGCCGAGCCGATGAGCCCCAGCGGCGCCACCCAGCCGAGGCTGAAGGCGCCGTTGGAGAAGGGCCCCACGTCGACCGAGAGGTGCGCGGGCACCAGGCCGAGGTGGTCGAACACCCCGAGCGTCAGGCCAGCGCCTCCGAACGAGAGCTGACCGCGGAGCGAGGGCAGCAGCACGAGCGCGGGGGTCGCCTCGGGGGCGAGCTGCGCGACGACGCCCGCCACCATGGCCCAGCGCTCGCCCGAGAACCCGACGCGCGCGGCGAAGGTGGTGGTGAGGAGCGTGCCCCCGCGCACCAGCGGGGCCGAGAGGAGCGCGCCGCCCTCGACCACGAAGCCCGAGAACACCCCACGCGCCGTCACCGTCGGCGCCAGGGCCGCCTCGCCCAGCCGGGCGCCGAACGTCTGGTAGCTGGTGGCGAGCACGCCGACGCCCGCCGCCACCTCGGGCTCGAGCAGCCTGGGCTGGGCCGCCAGCAGCACGCTCAGGAGCACCGCCGTCATGGGCGCACCATCGCCGAGGCGCGCGGCGGTTGCGAGTGGCCAGCCGCCCGCCCCTCGTGCGAGACCAGCGGCGTGACGTCTCTCTCCGGCCTCTACTCCGAGCTGCTCCTCGCCTCGACCTCACCTGCGCGCCGGGCGCTGCTCGACGGCCTGGGCTTGCCGTACCGCGCGGTCGCGCCCGGGGTCGACGAGGTGGTGCGCGAGGGCACCCCGGTGCACCAGGCCGTCGCGCAGCTGGCCGAGCGCAAGGCCCGCGCGGTGGCCGCGCGCCACGCCCGCTCCCTCGTCATCGGCGCTGATCAGCTCGTCTCGCTCGACGGCCAGGCGCTGGGGAAGCCGGCCGACGAGGCGGCGGCCTTCGCGCAGCTGCGCTCCCTGGCGGGCCGCACGCACGAGATCCTCACCGGCGTCTGCGTGATGGGCCCGGGCTACTTCGTCACCGAGGTCGACGTGGCCCGGCTGCAGGTGCGCGCGCTGTCGGACGACGAGGTGCGCGGCTACGTCGCCACCGGTGAGTGGCAGGGCTGCGCCGGCGGCTATCGCGTCGAGGGCCGCGGCCAGGCGTTGTTCGCGCGCATCGACGGCGACCGCACCTCGATTCAGGGCCTGCCCATGCAGCGGGTGGTGGCCCTGTTGAGCGAGGCTGGGCTGCGGTTCTTCTGACGGAAATGTCGCTCCATTCTCCGGGCGCTGCGGTAATGCACCGCCATGTCCTCGACGACCCAGACGGCTCCGTTGACGTTCGACGTGTTCTGGCGATGGCTCTCGGAGCACCGCAACTGCGTGCTGCGCGCGGGCGCCGGTGACACCGTGCTCTTCGACCACGAGCTGGGCCACTGGGAGTTCTTCGACGAGCCCGACAACCGCGCGGTGGTGCAGCTCATCATCGGCAAGAGCCTGGTGGGCGAGGTCGTCATCGAGCGCGCCGACGTGCTCTTCGTGCAGGTGCAGCCCGACGTCGAGGACCCGAACCGGGGCTCCTTCGTGTTCGACTGCATCGGCGGGCCGCGCGACGACAGCTACCCGCTGTACCACTTCGTGCTGAGCCACAGCATGGAAGGCGCCGGCGGGCAGCACGCGATGCTCAAGCACTGAGCCGGTCAGCTGCACCTCACGCCGCGCGTCTTCGGGGGCCCATGAGAATCGAGCTCGAAGGCCTGGCGCTGCGCCCCGTCCGCCCCGAAGACGCCGAGCCCTTCGCGCAGCTCGCCAACGACCGCGAGGTCTGGCGCAACATGCGCGACGCCTTCCCCCACCCGTACCTGCTGGAGCACGCGCACCAGTTCATCGCGCGCCAGGCGACGCCGGGAGACGCCCGAGTGTTCGTCATCGAGGTCGACGGCGCGCTGGCGGGCGCGTGCGGCGTGCACCCGCTGGCAGACGTCTACGCGCGCGGCGCCGAGGTGGGCTACTGGCTGGGCCGGCCCTTTCACGGGCGCGGGCTGATGACGAAGGCGCTCCGGGGGCTGTCCACCTTCGCGTTCGAGGTGATGAAGCTCGAGCGGCTGCAGGCCGGCGTCTTCGAGTGGAACCAGGCGTCGATGCGGGTGCTGGAGAAGGCCGGCTACGCGCGCGAGGCGGTGCTGAGGAGGAGCGTCTTCAAGGACGGCCAGCTCATCGACTCGATGCTGTACGCGAAGCTCAAGGGGTGAAGCCCATCCTGGCGGCCGCGGCTTCGCGTCGCGCCGAGGGTCAGCGCCCCTTCCGGGCCCGCCACCGACGCCAACCGAAGACGCCGAACCACGCCAGCAGCGGCAGGAACCACGGCGCCACCGCCAGCGCGCGGTGGAGCCTCTCCATTCTCCGGCGCGCGGGCAGCACCGACGGGTCGGCCACCTCGAACGGCGCCGGCGTGAGCGTCGCCACGAAGGCCTTCGCGAGGTCGGGCTCGGGCGACGAGAGCACCCGCTCGTAGTCGATGACGCCGATCTCGAGCGGAGCGCCTCCCGCGGCGACCAGCGCCAGCGGCACCTCGGGCACCAGGCGCTCGAGCGTCGACTCGCAGGAGGCCATCACCAGCAGCTTCGTGGTGAAGCCGCGCGTCCTCTTCAGCTCGACGAGCAGGTCCACCAGCGACGCGGTGGTGACGCCGTACCGCTCCACGAAGGCGGTGTCGGCGCCATGCACGCGCGCCAGCAGCGCCTCGCGCGTCAACCCTTCGGTGGGCAACCCGAGCCGGGGCGTGAGGGCGTACTCCGCGTCACCGTGTGACTCGATGACGACGATGAACTCGTGCGAGGCCGGAGGAAACACCTCAGCGGCGAGGGCCAGCACCCGCTCCAGGGCGACGCGGTTGGACAGCGGGCTGCTGGCCTCTCGCCCGTCACGGGGAGGCGGGAGCGTGAGCGGTCGCGACGCCAGGGCGCCGTGGTGCTGCGCGACGAGCACCTGGCCAGCCTGCGCGAGCCGGTTGGTGGCGATGACGAGGCCGGCCCGCGAAGGGCCCAGGCGCGTCAGCGCGGCCTGGTCGACATCGACGGCGCTGGGAAACAGCGCCAGGTCGGTGATGAGGCCTTCGGCCAGCAGCCGGTCGCCCTCGTCACCTGACGAGCGGAGCCACTCGGCGATGCGCTCGAGGTTCGCGCGCTCGGCGGGGGCCGCGGACACCTCGTTCGCCACGTAGACGAGCACCTCGCCAGCCGACGCAGCGCACGACCAGCAGGCCAGGAGCAGGCCAAAGAGGGCCGGCCACCCCATGCGGGGACTTAGAGGCCCTTCGCGACGCCGGTGGCCCTCGGCCACTTGCTCCCGCCACCAGCCACGCCGGGCTTCGAGACGCCGTAGACGGCGAGGGCAACGGCAGCGACCAGGGCAAGGAGAGCGAGGGTTCGGTTCATGGGGCGGCAGTCTGCCTTCGCGGGAGCGCTTCTTTCAAGACTGCCGTCGGGGCGAGGCGCTACGAGCGCGTCATGCCCACGCTCACTGGCTCCTTCGACGTCACCATGCAGGCCGAACCGCCGTACGACACCCGCGACGGCGTCTCGCTGGGCCGGGCGCGCTTCGACAAGCGCTTCCACGGCCCGCTCGAGGCCACCAGCGTCGTGCACATGTTGAGCGCCCGCACGCCGATTCCCAGCTCGGCCGCCTACGTGGCGTTGGAGCGCATCGAGGGCACCCTCGACGGCAAGGCCGGCGCCTTCTGCGTGACGCACGTCGGCACCATGAACCGCGGCGCCGACTCGCTGGTCATCTCCGTAGTGCCCGACTCGGGCACCGGCGCGCTGACGGGCCTCACCGGCACGATGCGAATTCGCGTCGTCGACGGCAAGCACCTCTACGAGCTCGACTACGCCCTCTAAGGAATCGTGAAGTCGGCGACGAAGCGGCCGGCGCCGACGCCACCGCCCGACGCCTGGCTGGGCGTGAACGAGCCGCAATAGTACCGGGTCTGGCCGTTGGCGCGCACCTCGACCTCGTAGGGCACCGGCGCGCTCGCGCTGCAGTTCTGCCAGTAGTTGACGCGCACCACGTAGCGGCCGCTCGTCGCGATGGTGCTGGGCGCGTAGATGATGTTCTCGACGTTCACGTTGTCGATGTCGCACGCGGCGTTGGAGTCGAGGTCGAGCCAGCCCTTGGCGCCGCACGCCCGCACCGGAATCGGGAACGGGAGCGGGAACGGGGGCGGCGGCGTGTTGCCAGGCTGCTGGTAGAAGATCTCACAGGCGCCGCCGTCGGGCAGCGGCTCCACTACGTAGAGGTCGAGGTCCTCGGCCACCGGGAAGCGCAGCGTCACCTGCAGCGGGCCGGTCGAGCCGCGCAGCACGCAGCGGCCGCTCTGGCAGGTGTAGCCCTTGGGGCACTCGGTGGTGCACTGCATCGGCGTCGGAGGACTGCCAGGCAGGCAGCGGTTGGTGACGCCGCCGTCGCCCCA
>JACSRE010000062.1 GCA_014879945.1 Myxococcus sp. | reverse complement strand
CAGGTCGCGGTACCGGACCAGCTCGATCTGCCGACGCTGAATGACGTCCACCACCGCGGGGCTGGTGAGGGCCTCGAGCTCGGCCTCCCAGTCGTACCGCCACGACGGGTCTTCAGCCACCACGCCCGGCGCGAGCCCCGGGTGCGTCACGATCTCGTGTTCTCCGTCGGGGAGCCGCTCGAGCAGCCGCACCAGCCTGGCCACGTTGAGGCGGCCTGACTCGAACACGCCCCAGGCCCGCACCCGCCTGGCTTCGCGCGCCGGCCGCGCCCGCGCCAACATCGACAGCATGCCCGACTTGGCGGCGCTCGCCGGGTGGGCCAGCCACCGCACCTGCGGGCGCTCGCGGGGCCACCGCAGCGGCAACCCCTCGCGCGCGGCCAGGTCTTCGACGATCGACGACACGCCCGGCAGCAGGTGCAGGTGCTGGTGGGTGTCGAGGTGATCGACGTCGGCCCCCATCGCGCGCACCCGGCGCAGCTGCGCTTCGAACTCCAGGGTGACCTCGTCACGCGGAATCAGCCCGCCCAGCCACGCCACCGACAGCTCGCCCCAGTCCTTGCGGAAGCGGCCGCCTGGCGCCAACCAGCGCACCTGCGCCGCCTCGGCCGCCGGGCTCAGGTGCGTCGTCAGGCACAGGTGCACCCCGACGCCCAGGCCCAGGGCCTTCGCCCGATCGACGGCGAAGCGCGCCGTCTTGCCCGTCGCCAACACGGTGGTGCTCGTCAGCACGCCTTCCTCCCGCGCGCGGAAGATGCCCTCGTCGATGCGCGGGTGGAGGCCGAGATCGTCGGCGTTGAGGACCAGGCGGATCATGCGCGTCAGGCCGACTTCTTCTTCGCGCGCTTGATCGGCTTCACCGACTCAGGCAGCCGCACCGGCCGAACCGGGGGGCTGGGGTTCTTCACCTCGGCGTACAGCTGCGAGAGCTCCTTGAGCATCTTGGCGATGACCGACGGCGAGGCCAGGGTCGAGACGCCCCGGGTGCGCGGGAAGTAGTCCACCCCGATCTGAAACACCTTGAAGCCCTTCTTCGTCGCCTTCACCACCAGCTCGGCGTCGATGAAGCTGCCCTGCGACTTGAGCTCGAGCGCCTCGAGCACGCGCCGGTGCACCACCTTGAAGCTGAAGTTGATGTCCTTGATGTGCGTGCCGAACAGGGTGGTGATCAGCGCGTTGTAGACGAAGGAGTAGAGGATGCGCTTGGGGCCCTCGCTGGTGCGATCGTGCCGGAAGGCGCAGATCATGTCGGCCTCGAGGTACTCCATCAGGTGCAGCGCGCGGCCGATCTCGTTGAGGTCGAACGGCAGGTCCATGTCCGAGTAGACGACGATGTCCTTCGTCGACGACGAGAAGCCGGTCTTCATCGCGCCGCCGAGCTTCTGGTTCACCTCGTGCGAGATGCAGCGCACGCGCGGGTCTCGCGCGGCGATGGCCTCGGCGAGCTCGCGGGTGCGGTCGGTCGAGGCGTCGTTGATGACCAACACCTCGAAGTCGTCGGTCAGGCGCTCGAGCACCGTCACCGCGCGGGCGACCGCGCGCTCGACGTAGTCTTCTTCGTTCCACGCCGGCAGGAACAGGCTGATCGAGGGCCTCGTCATGGGCGCGTGCTTTACCCGGCGGGCGCGGTCGAAATCCACCCTGGCGGCGCGCCTCGGAGGCCCCTGGTTGGGCCGCGTCAAAAAGCGCGCAGCGGGGCTGTGCCGAACGCGCGAAATGGCTATGAGCGGCCGTCTTGATGGACTCGTCGCCGGTCACGGTGCTGCTGGTGGACAGCGGGTCTGCGCAGGCCGAGGCGTTGAGCGCGGCGCTGACGATCCGGGGCTACGTGTGCTCGCACGCCAGCTCGGCCATGGAGGCCATTCAGCTCACCATGGACACGCCGTTCGCGGCCGCGGTCATCGAGCAGTCGCTGCCGACCGAGAGCGGCTTGGCGATCGTGCATCACCTTCGCGGTGAAGAGCGGCCGCTGCCCATCGTGCTCCTCGTCGATGGTGACGACCCCGCCCAGCGCATCGAGGCGCTCCAGGCGGGCTGCGATGACGTGATGGTGCGCCCGGCTGACGTCGAAGAGGTGCTCGCGCGGCTCGCGCGGCGTCTGGCGCTCGCCGCCGGCTTCACCGCCCTCCAGCGTGAGCGCGACGCCCTCAAGGCGCTCTCGACCACCGACGGCCTCACCCAGGTCGCCAACCACCGCGCGTTTCAGGAGCGCCTCAAAGAGGAGTTCAGGCGCGCCCAGCGGTACGACGACCCGATGGCCTTGATCGCCATGGACGTCGATCACTTCAAGGTGGTCAACGACACCCACGGGCACCTCGCCGGTGACGCCACGCTCGTCGAGGTCGCCAGGGCCATTCGCACCGCCGTGCGCGAGACCGACTTCATCGCCCGCTATGGCGGCGAGGAGTTCGCCGTGCTGTTGCCCAAGACCCACCTGGCCGGCGCCCTCACCGTGGCCGAGCGCATGAGCCAGGCGATTCGGGCCGCCAGGGCCGGTCGTGACGGCACCATCCGGGTCACCGCCAGCTTCGGCGTCTCGGGCTTCCCGGGTCGCGGCGTCACCACCGCCGAGCAGCTCTTCAAGACCGCCGACGACGCGCTCTACCGATCGAAGCGGGAAGGCCGGAACAAGATCAGCCTCTTCCAGTCGTCGCTCTTCGTCGCGCGCAACGGCTGAGGCCAGGTCGCCCAGCGCAGGAGGGGTCGAGGGGGACCTCAAAGACACCCATGGGTCTGAGTCGACCTCGACAGGCGCGGCGCCTCTGTCGCACACTCCCAAAAACTTCATGGGGTTGTCGTGACTCATGGGTTGGCAGCCTTGTTGCTCAACGCTTCGCCCCGTGGACTCGGCCATCGCCATGACGCACGACACGCTCCCTGCGAGGCCCGGCCGACTGCTGCTGGTCGACGACGAAGAGAACATTCTGCGCTCGCTCAAGCGGGTGCTGCGGCGCGGTGACTGGCACGTCGAGACGGCGCCTGACGCCGAGACGGCGCTGGCGATGTTCGAGCAGTTTCAGCCCGAGGTCGTGCTCAGCGACTTCCGCATGCCGGGGCTCAACGGCGTCGAGTTCCTCGCGCGCGTCAAGGCCCTCGCGCCGCGCACCCAGCGCATCATGTTGACGGGGCAGGCCGATCAGCAGGCCATCGAAGAGGCCATCAACCGCTCCGAGGTCTTCCGGTTCATCTCGAAGCCGTGGAACGACGCGCAGCTGGTGCTGACGGTGAAGAGCGCCTTCGAGCAGCACGCGCTGGCGGCCGAGAACGAGCGCCTCTTTCGCCTCAGCCAGAACCAGAACCACGAGCTGCGCACCCTCAACGCCGACCTCGAGGAGCGGGTGGCGCAGCGCACCGTCATGCTCTCGAAGGCCAAGCGCGACTGGGAGCTCACCTTCGACACCATCGACCACCCGCTGCTGGTGGTGCAGCTGGCCGACCTCACGGTGCGGCGCGGCAACACGGCGTCGGCCCAGGTGGCCGGGCGCGAGATCGTCGCCATCGGCGAGAAGCCCAAGTGCCACCAGTTCCTCTTCGGCCGTGAGGCGCCGTGCCCGGGGTGCCCCATCGGCCTGGGCCTGGAAGAGCCCGCGACCGTCGAGGTGCAGCGCGACGGGCGCATCTTCGTCGCGCAGCTGTTCCCGATGGAGGACGAGCCGGTCGCGGTGTGCAGCTACCGAGACGTCACCGACGAGCGCAACCTCACCCGCCGCATGGTCGAGAGCGAGAAGATGATCGCCATCGGCAACCTCGCGGGCGGCGTGGCTCACGAGATCAACAACCCCCTGGGCGGCATCCTGGCGTTCTCGCAGCTGATGCAGCGCGACGGCTCGCGCTCGGGCTCCGACCTCGAGTCGCTGGCGCTGATCGAAGAGAGCGCGCTGCGCTGCAAGCGCATCGTCGAGAGCCTGCTCAAGTTCAGCCGCCGCTCGAAGGCCGAAGACCGCCGCTCGTTCGATCTGTCGAAGTGCGTCGAAGACACGGTCGTGCTGTTTCGCGCGCAGGCCAAGAAGTACCCGCGGCTGGTGCTCGACGTGAAGTTCACGCCCGGGCTGCCCGCCGTGTACGGCGACCCCGCGCAGCTGGGCCAGGTGGCGCTCAACCTGCTGCAGAACGGCATGCAGGCCATTCCCCAGGGTGAAGGCACCATCACCGTCGAGACCGGCCAGCTCGACGCGCACTGCTACTTCAAGGTCACCGACACCGGCTGCGGCATTCCCGAAGACAACCTCTCGCGGGTGTTCGAGCCGCACTTCACCACCAAGCCGCCGGGTGAAGGCACCGGGCTGGGCCTCGCCATCGCCTATCGCATCGTCGAAGACCACGGCGGCCACTTCATCGTCGAGTCCACCGTCGGTCAGGGCACCACGTTCACCGTCATGATTCCCGTACAGCCCGGAGGGGCGCCATGAGCATTCCCCAGACTCCCGTCAAGAAGGCGAAGGTCCTGGTCGTCGACGACGACAAGATCGTGCTGCGCGCAGCGTCAGAGATTCTGAGCCGCGAGGGCTACACGGTGGTCGCCATCGACGACGCCGTCGAGGGGCTCTCGGCCGCGAAGGACCCGTCGTTCGACGTGGCGGTGCTCGACATCAAGATGCCCAACCTCTCGGGCATGGACCTGCTCAAGGCGTTCAAGCAGAGCCGGCCGGACGTCGAGGTCATCATGATGACCGCGTTCGCGACCGTCGAGACGGCGGTCGAGGCCGTCAAGGCCGGCGCCTACGACTACCTCACCAAGCCGTTCGAGAACATCGACGTGCTCTCGCTGGCGGTGGCGCGCGCGGCCGAGAAGAAGTCGCTGCGCGATCGCACCCGGGTGCTGGAAGAGGCGCTCAACGTCAAACACCAGTTCGAAGACCTGGTCGGCCAGTCGCAGCAGATGCGCTCGGTCTTCAAGCTCGTCGAGACGGTGAGCTACTCGACGGCCACGGTGCTGATTCAGGGTGAGAGCGGCACCGGCAAGGAGCTGGTCGCGCGCGCCATTCACTTCCGCAGCCCCCGAAAAGACCGGCCCTTCGTCGCCGTCAACTGCTCGGCGCTCACCGACACCCTGCTCGAGAGCGAGCTCTTCGGGCACATGAAGGGGTCGTTCACCGGCGCGACGGCGAACAAGAAGGGCCTCTTCGAGGCCGCTGACGGCGGCACCATCTTCCTCGACGAGATCGGCGACATTCCCGCGGCGACGCAGGTGCGCCTGCTGCGCGTGCTCCAGGAGGGCGAGGTCAAGCGCGTCGGCGCCAACGACACCCTCAAGGTGGACGTGCGCGTGATCGCCGCGACCAACGTCGACCTCGCCAAGGCCAAGGAGCAGGGCAAGTTCCGCGAAGATCTCTTCTACCGCCTGAACGTCATCTCGGTGCTGCTGCCGCCGCTGCGCGATCGGCCCGAAGACATTCCGTTGCTCGCCAGCCACTTCCTCAAGATCTACGCCGACAAGATCGGCAAGAAGGTGACGGGCGTCTCGACCGCCGCGATGGAGGCCCTCACCACCGCCCGCTGGGTCGGGAACGTGCGCGAGCTCGAGAACGTGATCGAGCGCGCGGTGGTGCTCAACGCCACCGATCAGATCGAGGTCGATGATCTGCCCGCCGAGATCCGCAGCAACCAGAAGGGCGGCGCCGACGTCGAGCTCTTCAGCCTCGCGCACCTGCCGTACGCCCAGGCCAAGAAGCTCGCCATGCGGGCCTTCGAGCGCCGCTACCTCTCGGCGCTGCTCGACAAGTCTGCCGGCAACGTCTCGAGCGCCGCGCGCGCGGCCGGGGTCGATCGCTCCAACTTCCGCCGCTTGCTCAAGCAGTACGAGGTGGCCGGCCGCACCATGAAGCGCGGTGAGGGCGACGAGGACGACTTCGATGACGGCCCGGACACGGGCGAGCTGTCGATGTGATCAGCCGACGGTGAAGCCGCCGTCCACCACCAGGGTCTGGCCCGTGGTGAAGCTCGAGGCGTCTGAGGCGAGGTAGAGCGCGGCGCCGGCGATCTCGCCGGGCTGCCCGTGGCGGCCGAGCGGCGTGCGGTCGGTCACCAACTTCAAGATGTCGTCGTTCGAGGTCAGCGCCGAGGCGAACTTCGTCTCGACCAGGCCCGGCGCGATGGCGTTGACGCGAATGCCCGAGGCGCCCAGCTCGGCGGCGAAGCTCTTGGTCATCGAGATCACCGCGGCCTTGGTCATGCCGTACACGCCCTGCATCGGGGCCGCCGCGAGGCCCGCGACGCTGGCGACGTTGACGATCGACCCCTTCGCGCCGCGCGCCTGCAGGTGCTGGGCGATCTCGCGCGAGAGCCAGAAGTAGCCCTTCACGTTGACCTCGAAGGTCTTGTCGAAGGCCGCGTCTTCGATGTCCAGCATCGGCCCGAAGTAGGGGTTGGTGGCGGCGTTGTTGACCAGCACGTCGATCTTCCCGAAGCGCTCGACGCCGGCCGCGACCAGCCGCTTGAGGTCCTCGAGCTTGCCGGTGTGCGCTGGCACCGCGAGCGCCTCGCCGCCGTCCTTCACGATGGCCGCGGCCACGGCCTCGAGCGCGTCTGGCTTGCGCGCGGCGAGCACCACCTTCGCGCCGGCCTTCGCGAACGCCAGGGCGATGGCTTCGCCGATGCCGCGCGAGGCGCCGGTGATGAGCGCCACCTTGTCGGTGAGGTGGATGAGGGGGGTCGTCATGGGGTCTTCTCCGTGGTGGGGTCAGCCGTCACTGCCCGGTTCTCTCGGGCCGCGCAATGCTCGAAGCTCCAGCAGCCGCGCCTTCATCGCCCGCTCTTCTCCGCTCTCGGAGGGCTCGAAGAAGCGCTCACCGCGCAAGCCCTCGGGCAGCCCGTCGTCGGGCACGAAGTGGCCCTCGAAGTCGTGCGGGTATTGGTACCCCGAGCCGTAGCCGAGCGACTTCATCAGCTTGGTCGGCGCGTTGCGCAGGTGCATGGGCACGGGCAGGGGGCCGTGCTTCACCACCGCCTCGCGCGCCCTGGCCCACGTCGTCAGCGCGGTGTTCGCCTTGGGGGCCATCGCCAGGTACGTCACCGCCTGCGTGAGCGGGAGCGTGCCCTCGGGCAGGCCCATCAGCTCGAGCGCCTGGAGCGCCGAGACCGCCACCTGAAGGGCGCGCGGGTCGGCGTTGCCCACGTCTTCGCTGGCGAAGATCACCATGCGGCGCACCACGAAGCGCACGTCTTCGCCCGACTCGATCATGCGCGCCAGCCAGTACACGGCCGCGTCGGGGTCCGAGGCGCGCATCGACTTGATGAAGGCCGAGACGACGTTGAAGTGCTCTTCACCGCCCTTGTCGTAGAGCAGGGTGCGCTGCTGCAGGGCCTCTTCGGCGTGCTGCTTCGTCAGGTGCGCGCCGGCGTGCTGCGCGGCCACCTCGAGCGCGGTGAGCGCCCGCCGCGCGTCACCCGCCGCCACCATCGAGATGAAGGCCACCGCGTCGTCATCGACCTGCACCGCCCCGGCGAGCCCCCGGGCGTCTTCGATGGCGCGCCCAAGCACCACGCGCAGCTCGTCCTCTTCGAGCCCTCGCAGCGTCAGCACCCGCATGCGCGACAGCAGCGCCGCGTTGACCTCGAACGACGGGTTCTCGGTGGTGGCGCCCAGGAGGGTGATGGTGCCCTTCTCGACGTGGGGCAGCAGCGCGTCCTGCTGGCCCTTGTTGAAGCGGTGGATCTCGTCGACGAACAGCAGGGAGCGCTTGCGGTTGAGCTTCCAGCGCTCTTCGGCGCGGGCCACGGCCTCTCGCAGGTCTTTCACGCCGGCCAGGACGGCCGAGACCGACTCGAAGTGGGCGCCGGTGGCGTTGGCGATGACGCGCGCGAGGGTCGTCTTGCCCGTGCCCGGCGGGCCCCAGAAGATCATCGAGGGCACCTGATCGAGCTCGATGGCCCGGCGCAGGAGCTTGCCGGGGCCGGTGAGGTGCTCCTGGCCCACGTACTCGTCGAGCGTGCGCGGCCGCATGCGCTCGGCCAGCGGCGCGCGGGTCGCGGCCTCGGCGCCGGCGGCGTGGTCGAACAGGTCCATCGGCGCGGTGTAGCGGGGCTGGGGCGTGGCGCAAGGGTCGATCTGCCGAGGCCGTGGTGTACCGTCGCGCGCCATGCGCTTCCTCGACGCCAAGCCGCCGCCGCACGAGCTCACCTACAACGACGTCTTCATGGCGCCCACGCGCTCCGAGGTGGGCTCGCGCCTCGAGGTCGATCTGCGGCCGCCGCCCGGCTCGGGCCTCACCACGCCGATCATCGTGGCGAACATGACGGCGGTCGCCGGGCGCCGCATGGCCGAGACGGTCGCGCGCCGTGGAGGCATCGCGGTGCTGCCGCAGGACATTCCGCTCGACATCGTTCAGCAGAACATCGCCTACGTGAAGTCGCGGCACGCCGTCTACGAGACGCCCATCACCCTCAAGCCGCACGAGACGCTGCAAGAGGCGCTCAACCTGATCCACAAGCGCTCGCACGGGGTGGTGATCGTGGTGAACGACGCGAACGAGCCGGTCGGCGTCTTCACCGAGCACGACGCCGAGGGGCACGATCGGTTCACCCAGCTCCACCGGGTGATGTCCACCGAGCTCCTCTCGTTCGCCGAGAGCACGCCGCTCGAGGTGATGTACGAGCAGCTCGCGGTCAAGCGGCTGACCTGCGCCCCGGTGCTCCGCGGCAAGGCGCTCGTCGGGGTGGTGACCCGAAAGGGCGCGCTGCGCTCGACGCTGTACCAGCCCGCGGTCGACGCGCAGGGCAAGCTGGTGATCGCGGCCGCCGTCGGCATCAGCGGCGACGTCGTGGGGCGCGCGCGGGCGCTCATCGCCGGCGGCATCGACCTGATCGTGATCGACGCCGCGCACGGCCACCAGCGCAAGATGCTCGAGGCGGTCGAGGCCGTCCGCGCGCTGGGGCCCACGATGCCGGTGATGGCGGGCAACGTGGTGACGAAGGAGGGGACGAGAGATCTCATCACCGCGGGGGTCGATCTGGTGAAGGTCGGGGTGGGCCCCGGCGCCATGTGCACCACGCGCATGATGACCGGCGTCGGCCGCCCCCAGTTCTCGGCGGTGCTCGAGTGCGCCGCCGAGGCGCGCGCCCACGGCAAGTCGATCTGCGCCGACGGCGGCGTTCGGCACCCGCGCGACGTCGCGCTCGCCCTGGCCGCGGGCGCCGGCACGGTGATGATCGGCTCCTGGTTCGCCGGCACCTACGAGAGCGCGGCCGACATTCGTGAGGACGCCGATCGCCGGCTCTACAAAGAGAACTTCGGCATGGCGTCGCAGCGCGCGGTGAAGGCCCGCACGCAGAAGGGGTCGCTGTTCGAGCGCGCGCGCAAGGAGCTGTTCGAAGAGGGCATCAGCACCTCGCGCATGTACCTCGACCCGCAGCGGCCCGGCGTCGAAGACCTCATCGATCACGTCGTGGCCGGCGTGAAGAGCGCCTGCACCTACGCGGGCGCCTCCACCCTCGAGGAGCTCCACCAGAACGCGCTCATCGGCGTGCAGGGCGCGGCGGGCTTCGACGAGGGCAAGCCGGTTCGGCAGAGCTGGTGAGCGGCTCGTTGACGAGAGAATCAATCGTCGCCATACCTGCGCGCATGGCGAACCGGAAGGCAGTGCTGACGTGCGCGTTGACTGGCGTGTTGACCGACCCTGCGCAGCACGGGGTGCCGGTGACGCCAGAGCAGATGGCCCTCGAGGCCCGAAGGGCGCGTGACGCGGGCGCGTCGATCGTGCACGTGCACGTGCGCAACCAGGCGCCGGGCCTGGGCCGCCTGCCGAGCTGGGACCCCGAGGACGCCCGGCGCGTGTGTGACGCCATTCGCGCCGAGTGCCCCGAGCTGCTCATCAACCTCTCGACCGGCGTGGTGGGGCCCGACATCAGCGGGCCGGCGGCGTGCCTCGAGGCGGTGAAGCCCGAGCTGGCGGCGCTCAACGCAGGCTCGCTCAACTACCTCAAGCTGCGCTCGAACGACGAGTGGGCCTGGCCACCGATGTTGTTCGACAACCCGGTCGAGAAGATCGAGGCGTTCGCGAAGGTGATGCAGGCCAACGGCATCGTCCCCGAGTGCGAGTGCTTCGACACCGGCATCTTGCGCAGCGTCGCGCTCTTCGCCAGGCGCGCCATGGTGCCCACGCCGCCGCACGTGTCGCTGGTGATGGGCGTCGAGTCGGGCATGCCCAACAAGGCCTCGTGGCTGCCGCTGCTGCTCGAAGAGATGCTGCCCGGCACGCACTGGCAGGTGATCGGCATCGGGCGGCAAGAGGTCTGGGCGCTCCACCAGCGCTGCGCCGAGCTCGGGGGCGATCTGCGCACGGGCCTGGAAGACACGTTCTACCTGCCCGACGGCTCGAAGGCCTCGAGCAACGGGCCGCTCATCGACGCGCTGGCGAAGGTGGCGGCGACGGCAGGGCGCGCGGTGGCGAGCCCCGACGAGGCGCGCGCCATTCTGGGCCTGCGCCCGCGCGGCTGAAGGCAGCGGCGCCCGTGTTTGGGTTGCTCGCGGCGGCCGTCGTCACCACACAGGGGTGATGGCGAGCCCCGCCTTTCACCTGAGCTGCACCGCCGGCAGGCGCCTGTTCGAGGCGCGGCGGTTCCACGCCGCCCACGACGCCTTCGAAGAGGGGTGGCGGGTCTGCCGGGGTGACGAGAAGCGGGTGCTGCAGGTGCTGGTCCTGTGGGCCGCCGCGCTGCATCAGCACGAGCGGGGCCGCGGCAACGGGGCGCGACGGCTGCTGGCGCGCGCGCTCGAGCGCCTGGGCCCGGTGGACGAGCGGTTCGACGGGCTCGACGCCGACTCGTTGAAGAGCTGCGTCATCGACACCTGGGGCCAGCTGATCAGCGGCGAGGCCCTTTCACCGCGCTGGCCAGCGGAGGCCGACCGGCCGGCGCGGCTCTCGCTCGAGCACGACGCGCGCTGCCCCTACTGTGCCCAGCCGGTGCTGGTGACGGTCGAGCTCGAAGAGGCCGACGGCGCGCGCTGCGTCGACGACTGCCCCTGCTGCGGGCGGCAGTGGGCCGTGCACGTGCGCAGGGACGGAAACGACGTGGCCGTCGCGGTGCACCGCCTCGACGCGTGAGGGCGCAATGCCGCCGGGTGGGGGCCGTTTCTCCTGTCGGGTGAAGAACACTCGTGTTCGACTCCGCGGGTGTCGAAGGCCAAGTGGTCGAGTGAGGTCCCCTGATGGAAGGCTTCCTGCGCACGTTGCTGACCTTCCCCGCGGTGCCGTTCACGGCGCTGCTCGGCATCGCCTTTCTGTACTGGCTCTTCGTGTTGCTCGGGGTGGTCGCGTTCGACGGTGACGGCGCGCTCGAGGGCGGCGCCAAGGCGGCCTCAGACGCGGTCACCGGTGCGCTCAAGGGCGCGGGTGAGGCCGTGGCCGGCGGGGTGAAGTCGGCGGGCGACGCGGTGGTCGGCGGCGCGAAGGTGGCCGGTGAGGCGCTCTCGGGGGGCGACGGGCTCGGCGAGGCAGGCGACGGCGCGCGCGGCGGCGACGGCGTCTTGTCGGTGCTGGGCTTCGGCAAGGTGCCCTCGACGATCTCGGGGAGCTTCCTCATCTTCTTCGCCTGGGTCTTCACCATGTTCGGCTCCTCGTGGCTGGGCGCCGACGCCGGCCTTCTGCCCCGGTCGGGCGTGCTCCTGGGCTCGGTGGCGCTGGCGACGCTGTCGACAGCCCTCGCCATCAGGCCGCTGGTGAAGGCCTTCACCTCGGCGCCCCCGCAGCGCCGGCATCACTTCATCGGCAAGGTCTGCGAGATCACCTCGGGGCGGGTCGACCAGGGCTTCGGCACCGCGACGGTCGGCGACGGCGGCGCCGGGCTCAACCTGCACGTGGTGTGCGACCAGGCCAACCAGCTCAAGAAGGGCGACCGCGCGCTGATCGTCGACTTCGACCAGCAGAGCGAGACCTGGCAGATTCAGCCGCTCGACTGGCTCGAGCCGCAGGAGCTCGAGGCGCTCAAGGACCCGGCGCGCATCGATCAGGTCATCTCTCGGCGCATGCGCACCCGCGGCTGAGAACCAGAAGCCTGTCGCCGCGCTTCAAGGTGAAAACGACCGATCAAGGGCTTGCAAACGAGCGAAATGGTTCACATCAACGCGCGTGTGACTGCCGTGCCGAGCAGACGATGAAACCCGGTCATCGCGAGCGAAGCGCGGCGTAGAGTCGCGGAGCTTTTCCTGGGGAGGATGGGAACATGTCAGAGACTGCGTGGATCGTCGGCGGCGTCGTCGTCGCTGGGTTTGTACTGGTGCTGTTCATCGGCGTGGTCATCAGCCGCTTCTACCGGCAGGTGAGCCAGGGGCAGGTGCTCATCGTCAACACCATGGGCAAGGAGCCCAAGGTGGCCTTCACGGGCTCGGTGGTGCTGCCGATCATCAACCGCGCCGAGGTGATGGACATCTCGCTGAAGACGATCGAGATCGATCGCCGCGGCAAGGAAGGCCTGATCTGCGCCGACAACATTCGCGCCGACATCAAGGTGAGCTTCTTCGTGCGGGTCAACAAGACCGTCGAAGACGTGCTCAAGGTCGCCCAGTCGGTCGGCTGCGCCCGCGCCTCTGAGGAGCGCACGCTGCAGGAGCTCTTCGAGGCCAAGTTCTCGGAGGCCCTCAAGACGGTCGGCAAGCGGCTCAACTTCGAAGACCTCTACAAGGAGCGCGAGGCCTTCAAGGACCAGATCGTCCAGGTCATCGGCAAGGACCTCAACGGCTACAACCTCGAAGACGTCGCCATCGACTTCCTCGAGCAGACGCCGCTCGAGCTGCTCGACAAGGAGAACATCCTCGACGCGGCCGGCATCAGGAAGATCACCGAGCTGACCACCGTGCAGAACGTGCTCACCAACGACTTCCGCCAGACCGAGCGCAAGCAGATCACCAAGCAGAACGTCGAGGCCGACGAGGCCGTCTTCGCGCTCGAGCGCCAGCGCGCCGAGGCCGCGGCGAAGCAGAAGCGCGAGATCGAGACCATTCAGGCGCGCGAGGTCGCCGAGACCCAGAAGGTGCAGCAGGAGGAGCGCACCAAGGCCGAGAACGCGCGCATCAGCGCCGAAGAGATGATCCTCATCAACGAGCAGAACAAGTCTCGCCAGGTCGAGGTGGCCGAGAAGAACCGCGAGCGCGTGGTGGGCATCGAGACCGAGCGGGTGAAGAAGGACCGCGACCTCGAGGCCATCACCCGTGAGCGCGAGGTCGAGCTCCAGCGCATCAGCAAAGAGAAGGCCCTCGAGGTCGAGCGCAAGGCCATCGCCGACGTGGTGTCCACGCGCATCGCGGTCGAGAAGAAGGTCGCCACCGAAGAAGAGGCCATCAAGCAGCTGCGCAAGGTCGCCGAGGCCACGCGCAACAAAGAGGCCATCATCATCGAGGCCGAGGGCCAGGCGCAGCAGCAGGTCGTCGCCCAGGTGAAGGCCGCCGAGGCCGGCGAAGAGGTCGCCCGGCACACCGCCAAGACGCGGCTCATCATGGCCGAGGCCGACCTCGAGGCCGCCGACAAGGACGCGCGGGCCAAGATGCGCCTCGCCGAGGGCGTTCAGGCCGAGTCGGCCGCCGACGGGCTCGCCAAGGCGCGGGTGCTCGAGGCGCAGGCGGTCGCCGAAGAGAAGCGCGGCCTCGCGGTGGTGCGGGTGCGCGAGGCCGAGGCGCAGGCCATCGAGAAGCAGGGCGCCGCCAACGCCAACGCGCTGCGCGCCAAGATGCTGGCCGAGGCCGAGGGCGAC
Source organism: Myxococcus sp. (assembly GCA_014879945.1). Classification (GTDB taxonomy): domain Bacteria; phylum Myxococcota; class Myxococcia; order Myxococcales; family Myxococcaceae; genus Xiheimicrobium. Next base: position 6,816 of record JACSRE010000062.1, on the reverse strand, counting down.
GAGAAGAAGGGCATGGCGCGCATCGCCGTCGAGCAGGGCGAGGCCGACGTCATTCAGCGCCGCGGCGTCGCCGAGGCCGAGTCGGTCAAGGCGAAGGTCCAGGCCGAGGCCCTGGGCGTGCAGGAGAAGCTGCTCGCCGAGGCGCGCGGTCTGCACGAGAAGGCCGCCGCCATGAAGCTCCTCGAGGGCGTCACCCGCGAGCACGAGGAGTTCCGCCTGCGGCTCGAGAAGGACAAGCAGGTCGAGCTCGAGGCGCTGCACGTCAAGCGCGACATCGCCGCCAGCCAGGCGCAGGTGCTCTCGCAGGCGCTGGGCAACGCGAAGATCAACATCGTCGGCGGCGACGGCGCCTTCTTCGACCAGTTCGTCAAGGCGGTCTCGCTCGGCCAGTCGGTGGACGGCGCGGTGAACAACTCGGAGCAGCTCAAGGTGCTCTTCAAGGAGTACCTCGAGGGCGGGCGCTCGCTGCCTGACGACCTGAAGGCGATCTTGTCGAAGCAGGGCGTCACCGGCGACGTGCAGAACCTCGCGTCGGCCGCGCTGATGAGCCGCCTGGTGCGCGACGACAAGCCGACGAAGTGACGTCGGCGCGAGGCGGTGGGTTGGGCGGCTTCCCTCGCGCAGAAGGAAGCCGCCCGCGTTCTTTGCTGTGACACGAGGCGTGTGAAGCCATGGCCACTGAAGCCCAGGCGCCTGCCAACGAGCCGACGCTCGAAGGCGGCAGCTACGAAGTCATCAGAGGGCGCCTGCTCGCTCAGGCGAAGGAGCTCGGCGCCAGGGTCGAGGCGCTCAACGCCCGGCGCCGCGCCGAGTTCGGCGGCCAGGAGCTCACCGTCATCGGCACCGAGCGCGTGCGCACCGAGAACAACTGCGTGCCGCGCAACATCGTGCCCATCGGCGACACCCTGCTCCTGGGCTTCAACGTCTTCATGGGCCTCAAGCAGGAGCGCGCCGTCTCTGACGTGTTCTCGCTGCACCAGTTCACCCGCACGCCCGAGGGCGGGTTCGACTTCTCGCAGCTCTCGAGCGCCTCGTCGGGCGGCTTCCTCGAAGACAAGCGCTTCACCAAGGACTTCGAAGATCTCTTCAAGTTCTACAAGGACGCGCGCCTCGACCTGCTGACGAAGACCGAGGCGCGGCTGCTGGCGGTGTTCCGCACCGGGCAGACCGAGCGCGACGTGAAGGTGCTGCGCTTCTCGCTCGACACCTCGGGGCGCGCGACCTACGTCGACAACCGCGGCGAGGGCGACCTGCGCAAGGCGCCGTCGCACGACTTCACCTGGACCCAGGCGACCCGCGAGAACTTCGTCACCGGCCGCCACCCGCACGTCAACGTGCTCGACGAGGTCTTCATCGAGACGGTGGGCGGCGACCTGACGGTCAAGATCGAGAACAACACCGAGACCGGGCAGGGCATCTACGCCGAGCCGGTCGACGAGCCCACGCAGTCGCTCGACGACGCCGAGTTTCACTACGCCAGGCTCGGCGCGCTGATCTTGCTGAAGGTGAAGCCGTTTCGCGAAGAGCAGTACCGGTACCTGGTCTTCAACACCCGCACGAGCACCGTCGCGCGCGTCGACTCCATCGGCGTGTCGTGCGTGCAGCTCCCCGAGGAGCAGGGCGTCATCTTCCCCTGCGGGTACGCGCTGCAGACCGGCGAGGTGAAGGTGTTCGAGGCCGACGTCGCGGCCTTCGAGTTCAAGCGGTCGATCAAGTCGCCCAACGGCGAAGACGTGCTCTACGTCTTCCGCGAGCGGCCGACCGGGCGGTACGTGCTGCTGCCCTACAACCTGGTGCGCAAAGAGGTGGCGTCGCCCATTCACTGCCACGGCTACTCGATCTTCGGCGACGGCCAGATGGTGGTGTTCCGCTCGGCCTCCGACGAGCCGACCCGCGTGCACCCGATGCAGGTGTGGCAGACGCCCTTCGTCTCGGCCGAGTTCGCGGCCAGCCTGCCCACCCCGCACACCACCCTGGGCAAGCTGGGCAACGCCGAGCTGGTGCGCGGCATCTCGGAGGTGCTGACGATCAAGCGCACCGCCGACAGCGAGCAGCCGACGCGCAAGACGTACGAGGCGCTGATCTGGACCTGCCAGCGCGTCATCGACGGCTTCCACTGGCTCGGGCAGAAGGACATCGACCTGCTCGGCGCGGTGCAGGAGCTCAAGAGGTCGGCGGAGCTGATCGTCGACGAGTTCGAGAAGGTGCTGTCGATGCGCCGGCGCGCCAGCGAGGAGCTGGCGAAGGCGGTCGAGCACCAGCAGGCGCTCCTCGGCCGCCTCACCCAGGACGATCTGCGCTCGACCGACGCCCTGATGACGGCGCTGGCGTCGCTGCGCCAACAGCGCGGCCACCTCATCACCCTCAAAGAGGTCCGCTACATGGACTCGGCGCGGGTCGCCGCCCTCGAGGCCGAGGTGGTGGCCGCGTTCGAGCAGGTCAGCGCGTGGACGGTGGAGTTCCTCCTCACCCCGGCCGCCTTCAAGCCGCTCCACGACGGCGTCGCCGCGCTCGACGCCGAGATCGCCAGGGCCACCCGGACCGCCGAGCTGAAGGGGCAGGTCGAAGAGGTCGAGCGCCTGGGCGGCGGCCTGACGGTGCTGGGTGAGGTGGTGGGCGGGCTCTCGTCGGGCGACGCGACCCAGAAGGCGCAGATCCTCGAGGGCATCAGCGAGGTCTTCTCGAAGCTCAACCGCGTGCGCGCCACCGTGCAGGGGCGCCGCAAGGAGCTCCTCGGCCACGAGACGCGCGCCGAGTTCACCTCGCAGTTCAAGCTCTTCGCCCAGAGCATCGACAGCGCGCTGGCCCTGGCCGACGCCCCCGAGAAGGTCGACGAGCAGCTCGGCAAGCTCTCGGTCCAGCTCGAAGAGCTCGAGAGCCGCTTCTCGGACGTCGACGAGTTCGCCGTCGAGCTGGCCACCCGCCGCGAAGAGCTCTTCGACGCCTTCGCCCGCCGCCGCCAGGTGCTGGTCGACGAGCGCCAGCGCAAGGCCGCCAACCTCTTCGGCGCCGCCGAGCGGGTGCTGCAGGGCATCGCGCGCCGCGCCGCTGGCTTCACCACCGACGACGAGCTCAACGCCTACTTCGCGTCGGACCCCACCGCCCAGAAGCTCAAGCAGTTCATCCAGCAGCTCATCGAGCTGAAAGATCCCGTCAAGGCCGACGAGCTCGACTCGCGCCTGAAGACCGCCAAACAAGAGGCGCTGCGCTCGCTGCGCGACAAGAAGGACCTCTTCGAGGGCGGCACCGCGGTGGTGCGCCTCGGCCCGCACCGCTTCAACGTCAACACCCAGCCGCTCGAGGCCACCGTCATCCCAAGAGACGACGGCCTGTTCCTCCACCTCACCGGCTCCGACTACTTCCAGCGGCTGAGCGACCCGGCGATCGACGCCGCGAAGGCGTATTGGGATCAGACGCTGCCGAGCGAGTCGCCCGAGGTCGCGCGCGCCGAGTACCTGGCCAGCTCGCTGCTGAGGGCCGCCGAGTCGGGGCGCGACGGCCTGTCGTTCGCCAGGCTGCACGCGCTGCTGCGCGAAGGCGGAGGCCTCATCAGCGTCACCCGGGAGGCCGCCCAGCGCCGCTACGACGAGGGCTACGAGCGGGGCGTGCACGACGTCGACGCCGCGCGAATTCTCGAGGCGCTGCTGACGCTCCACGAGTCGGCGGGGCTGCTGCGCTACGACGCGTGGCCGCGGGGGCTGGCGACCCTCGCGTGGGCCGCGCTCACCGACGACGCCCTCCGCAAGGTGATCGTGCGCCGCGCGCAGAGCCTGGGCCGCCTGCGCGCCCAGTACGGCCACGCGGCCGAGTTCGACCGCCTGGCGGCCGACCTCTCCGACCGCGTCGGCGCCTGGGCGACGCGCGCCGGGCTCGAGGTGTCTGAGGGTGACCTGCTGCTCGCCGGCCGGTACCTCGGCGAGGAACTCGCGCGCGAGGCCCAGCGGTTCGTGGTGAGCCGCGACGCGGTGACGCTGCGCGAGGCGCTGCTGGCGTCGATCGAGGTCGCCGGGCAGCGGCTCGCCTTCGAGGAGGATCTGCGCGCCGTGGAGGACCCCGCAGAGCGGTTTCAGCTGACCCGGGCGTGGCTCGAGGCGTACGTGGTCAAGGCCGGCACCGCCGAGGCCATGCGCGGGCCCGTGCTTGAGGCCGCGTGCCTGTTCGCGGTCGAGGAGCGGCAGCTCTCACGCGAGATCTCGGCGGCGCTCCTGTCGACCGAGCTGACGGGGCTGCTCAGCAACCACCCCCGCATCCAGGGGCAGCGGCTCGCGCTGAGGCTCGACGAGTTCGAGCGTCGCCTCACCCGGTTCTCCGAAGAGCGCCTGCCGGCCTACCAGGCCTTCCGGGCGAGGGTGCGCGAGGTGCTCGAGCAGGAGCGCAAGCGGCTGCGCATCGACGAGCTCAAGCCGAAGGTGCTCTCGAGCTTCGTGCGCAACCGGCTCATCGGCGAGGTGTACCTGCCGCTCATCGGCGCGAACCTCGCCAAGCAGCTCGGCACCGCGGGCGACGACAAGCGCACCGACCGCAACGGCCTGCTGCTGTTGGTGTCTCCGCCGGGCTACGGCAAGACGACGTTGATGGAGTACGTCGCCAGCCGCCTCGGCCTCACCTTCGTCAAGGTGAACGGGCCCGCGCTCGGGCACGAGGTGGTGAGCGTCGATCCGGCTGACGCGCCCAACAGCACCGCGCGGCTCGAGGTCGAGCGCATGAACTTCGCGTTCGAGCTCGGCAACAACGTGATGCTGTACCTCGACGACATTCAGCACACCAACCCCGAGCTGCTGCAGAAGTTCATCTCGCTGTGCGACGCGCAGCGGAAGATCGAGGGCGTGTGGAACGGCGTCACCCGCACCTACGATCTGCGCGGCAAGCGCTTCTGCGTGGTGATGGCCGGCAACCCGTACACCGAGTCGGGCGAGGTCTTCAAAATCCCCGACATGCTGGCCAACCGCGCCGACACCTACAACCTGGGCGACATCCTCTCGGGGAAGGACGAGCTCTTCGCCTTGAGCTACCTCGAGAACGCGCTCACCGCGAACACCGTGACGGCGCCGCTCACCACGCGCCCGCCCGAGGACGTGCCCCGGCTGCTGAAGCTGGCGCGGGGCGAGTCGGTCGCGACCAGCGAGCTCGAGCACGGCTACTCCAGCGCCGAGCTGGGCGAGGTCGTCGAGGTGCTCAAGCGCCTCTTCTTCGCCCAGCGCGTCTTGCTGCGGGTGAACCAGGCGTACATCGCGTCGGCGTCACAAGATGACCGGTTTCGCACCGAGCCGCCGTTCAAGCTCCAGGGCAGCTACCGGAACATGAACAAGCTCGCCGAGAAGATCGTGGCGGTGATGACCGACGCCGAGGTCGAGACCCTCATCGACAGCCACTACGCCGGCGAGTCGCAGACGCTCACCACCTCGGCCGAGCAGAACCTGCTGAAGCTCGCCGAGCTGCGCGGGCGCCAGACGCCCGAGCAGAAGGCCCGGTGGGAGGAGATCAAGCGCGGCTTCAAGCGGGTGCAGACCCAGGGGGGCGCCGACGACGACCCGGTCGTGCGGGTGACTGGCACGCTCGCGGCGCTGGGCGAGGAGCTCTCACGAATTCGCGAGGCCGCCGGCGAGCTGACGAAGCGGCCGCCGGAGCCTCCCCTGGCGCCCCACCTCGAGGCGCTGTCGAAGACCATCGCCGCGTCGGCGAGCAAGCCCAGGCAGAGCGATCTCGGGCCGCGGCTCGACGCGCTGCGAGAGGCGGTGCTGTCGGCCGGGGAGGCGATGAAGAGCGCGCCGCCGGTCGACCTGCGGCCGGTGCTCCAGACGCTCGCCGAGGTGAGCGCGCGGCCGCCGATCGATCTCTCGCCGGCGCTCAGGCAGATGAGCCAGGTCGCCGAGAGCATGGCCGCGCGCGCGCAGGCCCAGCAGATCGATCTGACGCCGGTGCTGACGCAGCTGACCGAGCTGACCCGCCTGGTGCTCGAGCGGCCCGCCGCGGCGCCCCAGGCCGATCTCACGCCGCTGCTCGAGAAGCTGGCGTCGCAGCAGAGCGCGCCGCAGGCCAGGGCGGCGAAAGAGGTGGCCGTGCCAGAAGAGGTGCGGCGCCAGCTCTCGACGCTCGCCGACACGCTCTCGCCCATCGCCGCCGCCGCGCGGAGCGTGCTGCAGGTCGACTCCGACGGGGCGATGAAGGCCGTGGTGGTGTGGCAGCAGATCAACGAGGCCATCGCGCTGGTGCGTGCGCTCGACGAGCGCCTCGGCGGCAGGCCGCGCCGCAAGGCCTGACGTCGGCGCCCACGTCACGGCGCCGCGGGGGTCCCGCGACGTCATCAGCGCGCGCGGTCGCCGCCCGCTCGCGTCGCGCCGGGCCGCTCCACCCACGGACGACCGACGTCGGCACGCACGATCAGCGGTCGCTCGCGCCGTGCCGGGCCGCTCCACCCACGGACGATCGACGTCGGCACGCACGGTCGCCGCGCGCGCGCGTCGCGGCGAGCCGCTTCACCCACGGACGATCCAGCACGCACGGTCGCCGCGCGCTCGCGTCGCGCTGGGCCGCTCCACCCACGGGCGATCGACGTCAGCGCGCGCGGTCGCCGGTCGCGCCGGGCAGCTCCGCCCACCGACGAGCAGCGTCAGCGCACGCGGCGCCGCCGCAGCGCGCCCAGCAGGCCCAGGAGCGTCAGCGGCGTGAAGGCGTCGACCGAGGTGCACCCGCAGCCTGAGTTCGGTGGGCCCATGGTTCCGCCACCGCCGCCCGCGGCGCCGCCACCGAGCAGGCTGCCGCCGCCGGTCCCTCCACCCACGCCGCTCGAGCCGCCTGCCAGGCCTCCCGCCATTC
>JACSRE010000022.1 GCA_014879945.1 Myxococcus sp. | reverse complement strand
GGCGGCGCACTGGTGGCGGCCTTCCCCGACGACGCGCCGCTGCGCCGCCGGGTGGAAGAGCTCGAGGGGTCGCTCCAGCCCGCCGAGCTGATGAGCGCGAAGGCCAACTTCCTCGCGGAGCCAGAGGGCGCGCCCCGCTCTGCCACCGAAGAGGCCGAGCGCCTGGCCGCCGCGGGAGACTACGCGGGCGCCATCGGCGCGTACCGCAAGCTGCTCTCGATGCGCCCGGACAACGAGCTGGTGAAGGAGCGCCTCGACGAGCTGTTCGATCTCGCGCGCGCGTCGTCGAGCCCCCGCCCGTCGGCGCCGGGCCGCTCGCGCGAGGCCGTGCTGGGAGACCTCTTGAGCCGCATCGGCGCTCGCCGGCGGAGCTGACCCCCCGCGCCGTGGGTGTCACCCACCCCTGACGGCCCTGTCACAACCTGCTGGCGAATCGTGACGAAGCCGCCATAGGCTTTGGGCTTCGTGTGACGTCGGTGGCGTTCTTTTCGGTTCGGAGGGTGGAGTGCGACTTGGTGTGCTGACGGGCGGGGGTGACTGCCCCGGGCTGAACGCGGTGTTGCGGGCGCTGGTGCGGCGAGGCGTCCTGGAGTTCGGCCACGAGTTCGTGGGCATCCTCAACGGGTACGAGGGCCTGATGGAGCCGCGGCTGACCGAGGCGCTCACGCTCGACTCGGTGCGGGGCATTCTGCCCAAGGGCGGCACCATTCTGGGCACCTCGAACAAGGCCAACCCGTTCAAGTACCCCGAGCGGGTGGACGGGAAGATCAAAGAGGTCGATCGCTCCGACGTGGCGGCCAAGCGCTACCGCGAGCTCGGGCTCGACGGCCTGGTGGTGGTGGGCGGCGACGGCACCTTGTCGATCGGGCACCAGCTCGCCGAGAAGGGCCTCAACGTCGTCGGCTGCCCCAAGACGATCGACAACGATCTCTCGGGCACCGATCAGACCTTCGGCTTCGACACCGCCGCGGGCATCATCACCGAGGCGATCGATCGGCTGCACAGCACCGCCGAGGCGCACCAGCGGGTGATGGTCATCGAGATCATGGGCCGCAACGCGGGCTTCCTCACGCTCGAGGGTGGCATCGCCGGCGGCGCCGACGTCATCTTGATCCCCGAGGTGCCGTACCGGGCCGAGTCGGTGGTGCGCAAGCTGAAGGACCGCGCGGCCCGGGGCTCGAAGTTCTCGATCATCGCCATCTCGGAGGGCGCGTACCCGGCCGGCGGCTCGGTGGCGGTCGCGCAGGCGGCCGACGAGATCCCCGGGCGCGGCGTGGTTCGCCTGGGCGGGTCGGGCAAGGTGCTGGCCGATCTGCTCGCGCCCCAGATCGACGCCGAGATTCGCGTCACCGTGTTGGGCCACCTCCAGCGCGGCGGCACGCCCAGCTCGGCCGACCGGGTGCTGGCGACGATGTACGGCGCGATGGTGCTCGACCTGGTGCGAGACGGCCGGTGGGATCACATGGTGTGCCTGCGCGACGGCAAGCTGCAGTTCACGTCGCTGGCCGAGTCGCGCAAGGAACGCCACGTCGACGTCGCGGGCGACAAGATGCGCATGGCGCGATCGATGGGCATCAGCTTCGGAGAGTGATCGCGCGTGTCTCTCGTCGGGCGCCAGATCGGCCGCTACCGCATCCTGGAGCAGCTGGGCCAGGGCGGCATGAGCGTGGTCTACAAGGGGCTCGACACCGCGCTCGATCGTGAGGTCGCGGTGAAGGTGCTGCACCCGCACCTCGCCGGCAAGCCCGAGAGCCGCAAGCGCCTGGACCGTGAGGCCCGCGCGGTGGCCCGGCTCCATCACCCCAACATCCTCGAGGTGTACGACTTCTCGGGGGCCGACTCGTCAGAGGCGTTCATCGTCACCGAGTACATTCGGGGCAAGACGCTGCGCGAGTTCATCGCGGGCGAGCTGCTCTCGCCGCCCGAGATCGCCGCCATGGTGATGCACGAGATCGCCGGCGCGCTGGCCCACGCGCACGAGGCCGGGGTGCTGCACCGCGATCTGAAGCCCGAGAACGTGATGGTGCGCGACGACGGGGTCATCAAGCTCACCGACTTCGGCATCGCGAAGATCCTCGATCGCGACGAGAAGATGACGATGACGGGCGCGCTGGTCGGCAGCCCCGCGCACATGGCGCCCGAGATCATCGAGGGTGAAGAGTCGGGCGCCGAGGCCGACGTCTTCTCGCTCGGCACGATGCTGTACCTCTTCGTGGTGGGGAAGCTGCCCTTCACCGCGCCCAACACCACCGCGACGCTCAAGCGCATTCTCGACTGCGTCTACGAGGACCCGCGACAGACGGTGCCCACCTGCTCCGACGAGCTCACCGAGATCATCGGCCGCTGCCTCCAGCGGGCCCCGGGCGATCGGTACCCCGACGCGGGCAAGCTGCGCGACGCGCTCGCCGGCTACCTCGGCGAGCTGGGGCTCAGCCGCCCGCACGAGGAGCTGCCGAAGTTCTTCCTCGACCCCAAAGGCTATCGAAAAGAGGTCGAGCGCCTCGTCACCACCACGCTGCTGGAGCGCGCGCAGCGGCTGATCGCCGAGAAGAAGTCGGCCCGCGCCCTGGCGGCCCTCAACCAGGTGCTGGCGCACGACCCCACCAACGAGCGGGCCACGCAGCTGCTCGACACCATGAAGGCCCGCAAGCTCCGGGAGCAGCGCAACAAGCGCCTGGTGCGGGTGGCGACGGCGACGGGCTCGGCGTTCGTGGTGGGCATGGCCGCGCTCAAGGGCGTGCAGCTCGCCAACCGCGCGCCGCCGCCGTCGGTGGCGCTGTCGTTCGGCCCCGAGGCGCTGGTGCTCACCAACGTCACCTGGCCCCCCGCGCGCGAGCCCGAGCCGGCCATCGCGGAGGCCGACGCGGGCGTCGAGGAGGTGGTGGACGCAGGCGCCCGCCTCGCGTTCGTGAAGCCGCCCGTGCGCAACGGGGGCACGGCGATCGTCAAGGTGACGCCCGAGGTGAAGCCCGAGGCGTCGCCGCCGCCGGCGGGCCTGGTCGAGGTCGAGGTGATCGTCAGGCCCTTCGGGTTCCTCGCGGTCGACGAGCAGCCCCGCTCCGCCGAGCAGCTGCAGCTGCACCGGCTGAAGCTGTCGCCCGGAGAGCACCGGCTGACGGTGACGTGCGACGAGTGCGAGACGGGCGGGGTCAGCCGGGTCGAGAAGATCGTGGCTGGCCGCGACGCGATCAACTTCGCGGCGCCGCTCAAGCCGTCGCTGCTCAGCTTCGAGGGGTTCCCCGCCGACGCGCTGGTGCAGGTGGGCGCCGAGAGCCGCCAGGCCGGCGAGACGCTCTCGGCGCCGTTCCGCATCACCACCCCGCCCGAGGGCCGGCGGCAGATGGCGCACGAGGTTCGCTACTCGGTGACGCACCAGGGCGTCACCCTCGCGCAGGCCACCGCGCGCGTCGGGCCGGGCAAGCTGCTGGTGGTGCGGAGGCCGCCATGAGGTGGCTCGCGCTCCTCCTCTGCCTGGCCGCGACGGTGGCGCGCGCCGACGGCTCGCCCGACCGAGAGGTCGAGCTGGTGAAGGCGATGTTCGACGCCGGCAAGTACGCCGAGACGGTCTCGCTGGTGCGCAAGGCCCTGTCGGTCACCAACTTCTCCGACGCCCAGCGCATCGAGCTGCACCGCATGTCGGGGCTCTCGTCGTTCAACGTGGGCGACACCGCGGCGGCGAAAGAGTCGTTCGTCTCGCTGCTGCGGCTCAACCCCGACTACGTGCTCGACCCGTTCATCGCGCCGCCGCCGGCCATTCGGCTCTTCGAGCAGGTACGCAAGGAGAACGCCGACGAGCTCGCCCTGGTGCGGCAGCTGCTCCAGGTGCGGGCCGAGCAGGAGCGCCGGGCCGCCGAGGAGCGCAAGAAGCAGGAGCAGGAGCGCGCGGTGCGCCGGGTCGTCACCATCGACCGCCGCCCGATGTGGATGAACTTCCTCCCCTTCGGCGCCGGCCAGTTCCTGCAGGAGCGTACCGAGTGGGGCGTCACCTTCGCGATCGCCCAGGGCGTGTTCGCCGTCACCAGCATCGTCGCCTACTGGGCCATCGAGGCGCTCAAGGTGGACATCGTCGAGACCCTCACCGACACGCTCACCCCGACGGGCATCTTCCAGCGCAAGCTCAGGGGCATTCCTCCGGGCTCGGAGCAGCTGCGCGACAACTGGCGGCTGGTGAAGTGGTCGACCGGCGGCGCCTTCTTCCTCAGCTACGCCATCGGCGTGGTGGACGCGATCATTCACCACACCGGCGATCGGGTGAAAGAGACCCGCGAGCAGCCGCAGGCGCTCCGCCCGCGCTTCGAGATCACTCCCCTGCCCGGCGGCCTGTTCGCCGGCATGACCCTCTCATTCTGAAGTTCAAGAAGGACGAACCACCATGGCCAGCCTCACCATCAAGAGCCCCCAGGGGACCAGCCGCTCGGTCAACCTGCTCAAGCGCGTCACCAGCATCGGCCGCAGCGCCGACAACGACATCGTGCTCGAGGACCCCGGCGTGCCCGAGACCGCCTTCGCCATCGTCTTCGACGGCACCGGCTACAAGGCCGGCGGCGAGACCTCGTTCTTCGTCAACGGCAAGAAGACCGACGAGAGCCCGCTCAACGCCAACGACGTGGTGAAGGTGGGCGAGACCGAGCTGGCCTTCTCGTTGGGCAACGCGCCGCTGGCGCAGCCGGCGCTCTCGACGACCCGCTTCACCCGCTCCGACTCGGGCAACCCCGACGCCTCGACCCAGGAGCAGCCCGGCATTCCCGGCCGTGAGCTCGCGGCGCTGCGCCGGCTGACCGCGTTCTCGGAGCGCCTGCTCTCGAGCTACGAGATCGATCGCACCCTCGAGGGCCTGATGGACGAGGTGATCGACGTCACCCGCGCCGACAAGGGCTTCCTCATCTTGATGGAGTCGAACCAGATGCGGGTGAAGGTCGCGCGCAACCTGCAGCGCGAGACCATCGAAGACGCCATCGAGCGGGTGTCGGACTCGATCGTCGCGCGGGTCATCAAGTCGCAGCGGCCGCTGATCATCGCCGACGCCCTCGACGACCCCGAGTTCAACGCCTCGGAGTCGGTGGTGAACCTCAAGCTGCTGTCGGTGATGTGCGCGCCGCTGATGCACAAGGGCGAGGTCTTCGGCCTCATCTACGTCGGCAACGATCGGCTGGTGAACCGCTTCGACAAGAAGGCGCTCGACACCCTCACCATCTTCGCCAGCCAGGCCTCGCTGCTGGTGCAGAACGCGATGCTGGTCAACGAGCTGAAGCTCGAGAACCTCGAGCTGAAGAACCGCATCGAGGAGTACACCTACGGCGATCTGATCGGCGCCTGCCCCGGCATGCGCGACGTGTACCGGCGCATCGACAAGATCGCGCCCACCGACATCAGCGTGCTGGTGATCGGCGAGACCGGCACCGGCAAGGAGCTGATCGCCCGCGAGATCCACCGGCACTCGCTGCGCGCCAAGGGGCCGTTCATCTCGATCAACTGCGGCGCCATTCCCGAGAACCTGCTCGAGAGCGAGCTGTTCGGGCACGTGAAGGGCTCGTTCACCGGCGCGGTCGCGACCAAGCTGGGCCGCTTTCAGGCGGCCATCGGCGGCACCCTCTTCCTCGATGAGATCGGCGAGATGCCGATTCAGCTGCAGGTGAAGCTCCTGCGCGCGCTGCAGGAGAAGGTCGTCTACAAGGTCGGCGACAACCGGCCCGAGCCCGTCGACATTCGCATCGTCGCCGCGACCAACAAGAACCTCGACGAAGAGGTGCGGAAGAACACCTTCCGCGAAGATCTCTACTTCCGCATCAACGTGGTGACCCTCAAGCTGCCGCCGCTGCGGGAGCGCGGAGACGACATCGTCACCCTCTCGCGCTTCTTCCTCAACCGCTACGCCAAGGAGTTCAGCTCGAAGGCCCGCGGCTTCACGCCGTCGAGCACCGTCGCCATGAAGAAGTACCACTGGCCCGGCAACATTCGGGAGCTCGAGAACCGCATCAAGAAGGCGACCGTGCTGGCCGATCGGCCGCTGATGGGGCCTGAAGATCTCGATCTGCGGCCCGAGAACCTGCCGCCCATCCTCCCGCTGGCCGCCGCCAAGGAGGAGTTCCAGAAGCGCTACATCAACGAGGTGCTCGAGCGGAACAACGGCAACCGCACCAAGACCGCGAAGGACCTGGGCGTCGACCCGCGCACCATCTTCCGGCACCTCGAGGCGCTGAAGGCCGAGTCCGAGGGCAAACCCCTGCCACCCGAGACAGAGTACGAAGAGGCCTGACCGGATCGAACCGCTTGAACTCCCTGAATCCCCAGCCCTGGAAACGACTGGCAACGATGTTGCTGGGGCTTGGTGTGACTCAGATGGCGTGCCTCCTCCCCCAGGACGATCAGATCATCAGCGAGCTGCCGGGCGCGGCGAACCGCCCCTTGCGCGTCATGCCCGGCCAGTCTCAGCCGCAGCAGCGCGAGACCACCGTGAAGCTGGGCCTCAACTGCAAGCGTGAGACGTTCTCGGTGAACGTGGACGACCCCAACGGCACCGACCAGATCCGCGCGCTGTGGTTCATCGACCCCAACGAGCGGTACGTGCAGTCGGGGCCCAATACGCCAGTGATCCAAGGGAACCCGGGCACGCTGATCGGCGCGGGGTCGACGGTGCGGCTGGTGCAGGCCAATACCCAGTTCTTCGGAGCCCTGACCGCCTTCGCCGACGGCCGCAAACACCGCGTCGAGGTGGTGGTGACCGACGGCGAGTTCATCGAGAGCCAACGGCCTGATCCCAACGGGGGCGGCACCCTGGCCTTCCTCGACATCAACCGCCCCCCCATTCGGTTGTCGACCGGAGAGGTCGTTCCCGTCACTGCCTATCGCGACGACTACGTGTGGGTCGTCGACGTGGACAACACCCCATGCCCGTGAGCCGCGCACAGCTGGGCGCCCTCGTGGCGTCCTCGGTCGTCGTCGTCATGGGCTGCAGCAGCGCCCCGTTCGCGCCGCCGCCCTGCCTCACCGACTCCGACTGCGCCGATGGGCTGGTCTGCTTCCCCGACGGGTGTGGCGACCCGACGCGCAACCTGGCCGTCGAGATCACCGGCGGCTCGAACGTCGGGCTCTTTCCCCAGGACTTCGAGGTCGCGCAGCTGGGCACCACCCAGGACTTCGACATCAAGGGCCCGCTGAGCATCGTGGGGAGCTTCCAGCGGGAACGCACCGCCGGCGTCGACCCCACCCAGCGGAGCATCTACACCGACGAGGTGCTGGTGCGGGCCACCGGCGAGAGCGAGCTGATCCCCGGGGTTCCCCGCAGCTACCAGGCCAGGTTCTCGCAGACCGATCGCGGCACCTACTCGATGAACGTGGGCCAGGGGCGCTACACCGTCACCGCCCTGCCCGCGAACCTCGAGGTGCCTCCGCAGACGGTGCCGGGCATCTCGGTCAGCCCCGACGCCGGCGCGACGGCCAACTTCGCCTTCGCCTCGGTCGAGGGCGCCATCACGCTGTCGGGGCGGCTCATCAAGAAGAAGCTCACCGTGCCGACGCCCAGCGAGCTCTACATCACCCAGGACGCGATGGACCTGCAGGCCCTCGACCCGGCGACCCAGGAGCCGCTCTCGCAGCGCATTCAGACGTCCACCGGCCGGCCGGGCGCGCGCGGCGACTTCATTCTGGTGATGTCGCCGCTGGCGGCCCAGCTGCCGGCGATCGAGCTGGTGGCGACGGCACGCGAAGGCGGCGCCCTGGTACCCAGCAGGCGCTTCGTGCTGACGCCCCCGTTCGCGCCGGGGCTGACGCTCGAGCTGGGCGACTTCGGTGAGCCGGTGCGCATGGTGCCGGGCAAGGTGCTCGGCGGCGATGGGCAGCCGCTGGGCGGCGCCACGGTGGTGATCGAGGGCCGCGCGGCCGGCGGGGGCACCTTCCGGTCTCGGCTGGCCATCACCGACGATCTCGGCAACTACCAGCTCGATCTGCTCCCGCCTGAAGACAGCTTCACCCTCACCGTCTTCCCCCGCCCCGGGGTGCGCTTCGGCGTGACCCAGCAGCTGGTGAAGCTGAAGAACGCCCCGGGCTCGCCCCCGGTGCTCGACCCGCCGGTGGTGCGCTGCGCCGAGCGCATCGTGGTCAAGGGCGAGGTGCGGCTGCCCGGCGGCGCGCCCGCGGCGATGCTCTCGGTGCGCGCCATCGAGACCTCGACCGGCAAGCGGCCGCTGCCCCTGGAAGACGTCGACGTGCTGACCGACGCCGAGGGCACCTACGAGCTGCCGCTCGACCCCGGGAGCTGGCGCATCGAGTTCACCCCCGCCGTCGAGCTGCCGCAGACCAGCCGGCTCATCACCGTCTCGGCCGCCGCCGCCAGCGATGGAGGCGTCACCACCGCCCAGACGTTCGCGCCCATCACCCTGCCCCGCGGCCGACGGCTGACGGGGGCCGTCACCTCGACGCTCAGCACCCGCGGCTCGACGCCGCTGGTCAACGCCCAGGTGCGCTTCTTCCGGGTGACGAAGATCGAGGGGAAGCCGGCCGCGGTGCTGCTGGGCGCGGGCGTCACCAACGGCGTGGGCAACTACACCGTGATCCTCCCGACCCGCGAGCCGACGCCGCAGTAGCGCTCACCTGGGCGGCTGCTGCCCCGGGAGCGCGCCGAGCTTCTGCCGGAACGCGTCGAGCGCAGGCCCGAGCTGCCCTGACAGCTGCGTCGCCTCGACGGTGGCCAGGTTCATCACGTGGTGGAGCTGCGCGAACGCCGCCTTGAGCGGCTTGCGATCGTCGTCGTCGAGCGCGCACTCGGCCTCGAGCTCGCGCAGGCGCACCAGCCAGCCCGTTCGAAAGGCCAGCCAGCGCACGTCGGCCTCGGCGGCGCGGGGCCCGCTGAGGGCCTGGCGCTCGTTGGCCAGGGTGTCGAAGAGGCCGCTGAGCTCACTCGCGCACGACTCCACGCCGCGCGCGGTGGCCGGCGGTGGCCGGGTGGGCGACATCTGGAAGACCGAGCGGGTGACGCTGTAGATGACGAGGCTCGAGAACCCCACCGAGACGAAGAGGTACAGCGCCCAGGCGGCGCCCCGAAACGGGCGGTAGCGGGCGTTGCTCGGGCTCGAGGGGTTGGGCTCCATGCGCGGTCTCTTTAGCGCCCGGCGTCTGTCGCCGCTGGAGGTGGAGGGGCCGGCGTCGCCGGCGCCGTGGCGCGCTGGAGCCTCGAGATGAACTGCCCACGGAACTCGCTCGACGGGTAGCTGCTCCACCCCTCCTTCGCGTACTCGGTGGCCTTGTCTTTGTTGCCGACGGTGTCGTGCGACTGCATCAGCATCAGCAGGGCGAAGTCGCGCATGCGGGCCTTCTTGTCGCCGTCGACGAAGCGCGTGAGGGGCTTGATCGCGTCTTCGTACTTTCGAGACTGGAAGAGCGCGTTGCCGAGGAAGAACGAGGCCTCGAAGGCCTCTTCATCGGCGGGGTTCATCGCGAGGAAGCGCGTCAGCTGGTCGATCGTCTCGGGCCAGTCGCTGCGGCGGAAGGCGGTCTTGCCCCGCTCGAGCACGCCGGCGCCGACCTCTTTGCGCAGCAGCGCGGCGCGGTCCTGGAGGATCTGCCGGGTGAGGGCCGAGAGCTTGGTGGTGTCGAGCCTGGCGAGGGCCTCGACGCCCTTGAGGCGCTGCTCGCCAGGCAACGTCGTCATCTGCTTGTAGACGTCGGCCGCGTTGCGCTCGGCCTGCGCCACAGCGGCGGCCTCGGCCTTCTGCTTCTCGAGCTGCGAGGTCAGCTCGCCCACCTGCTGCTCGAGGCGCTGCTTCTGCTCGGTGGCCGAGGTCGCCCGCGCGCCCGAGACGGCGACCGCCCCGGCGACACACACCGCGAGGAACCCGAGGTACGCGGCGCCAGTCGAGAACCAGGTGCGCTTCTGGAACTCGGCCTGCTGCCCGCTGACGATCTTGAGCTCGGCGTGCAGCGACTTGAGCGCGTTGTCCGTCTTGATCGTCATGTTGCGCGCTTCGACGACCTCGCGACGGATCTCCTCGAGCGGCTTGGTCAGGTCGGTGGTTTCCTGAGGCATGGCGCGGTCCTGTACCACGGGCGGTGGCTTCTCACGCCGACTTCCATCAGAGGCGCGAGCCGCCGCCGAAGCCGGGCACCTCGAGCTCCCGCGACGGGGTCGCCGGAAAGAAGATCGAGAGGCCCGCCGAGACGAGCACGCCGCCGACGTTGCGGCCGGCGAGGTCGGCGACGAACACCCGGCCGTAGAGGTAGCGCACGTCGACGAAGACGCCCAGCCGGTCGGTGAACTTGTACGAGGCGCCGCCGTTGACCGACCAGCCCTGCATGATGCGCTCGGCGCCGGGCGCGCTGGGCGAGCTCACCAGCACCAGCAGGGGCCCCGTCTGCACGCCCACGTAGGGCACCAACCCCGGCAGCAAGACGTCGTACCGGGTGAGCCGCAGCCCGATGAGCGCCCCGTAGGACAGTGAGCTGAACGGCAACCACCCCTCGAGCTTGAACGACTCGAAGCCCGCGAAGAGATCGACCGCGACCTCGAGCCAGTCGAAGGCGCCGTAGCCGAAGCTCGCCATGCCCTCGAAGCCCAACGGCGCCGTGACGAACTCCTCGCGCGACGTAGGCGCTCGCCCGGCCTCGGCGGCCTTCGCGTTGAAGTGATCGTTCATCGTCCACCGCAGCCCGCCGCCGATGCTGACGCGGCCGATGTCGGTGGTGGAGCCCTGCGCCAACGCCGGCCCCGCAGCGCAGAGGAGCGCCAGCGCTGCCGGGAACAGCAGCCGATTCATCACCAGGCCTTCCACCCCTCTGGGCGCTGAGCCACGCGCGGCACCACGGGCGGTGTGGCCACCTTCGGCGCCGCAGCCGCGTCGGTCGACTCGGCCCGCTCGGCCCGTGGCGCTCTCGGCTCCGGGGGCCGCACCGGCTCACGCGCCACCCCGCCCCGCTCCTCCAGCAGCTTCACGTACATCTTGAGCTCCGCCAGCGCCTGCTCCTTCTCCATCAGGCGGCGGAAGAGCTCGACGCGCTTCTCCTTCTCATCCATCAGCTCGCCGTGGAGTTGCATGATCGACGCCATCGCCTTCTCGGCATAGGCGGCGGGCACGGGCATCGGGTTCGGCGCAGCGAGCGCGAGGGGATCTGACAGGTTCATGCGCGGCGTGACTCCCAGGCGATCTCGAGGAACGTGCGGCGCCGCCTCGCCAGGCAGGCGCCCACGCAGCGCAGCAGGCACCTGAAGCCGAACTCTCTCCAGATGATTCGAAAGTGCGCAGCCACTTCACGACCGGTGATGACACCGTTCATCTGCCCGCCCTTCGCTTGCGCTACAGGTGTGCAGCGGACGGTAGCAGCGGCGATCGAGGTGGCAATTTATTGGCCGGCGTGGGCCTCAGCCTTCGAGATCGAGCAGCGGCAGGTCTCGAACGACGACGCGGGTGGCGTGGGCGTGAACCTGGGCCGCGACGTCGTCGAGCGCGGCCAGGCGGGCTTGGGCCTGGTCGTGCGTCACCAGCACGTCGGCGCGCAGCCCGGCCCGGCGCGCCATCACCCCGATGCGGGCAGAGGCGTCAGCGGCGGCCGCGGCCTCGACCAGCCACGACGATGGGTCCACGTGCTCGAGTTCGGCCGGCACGCGGAGGAGCGAGACCGACCCCTTCCCGAAGTCCTCCACCTCGACGCCGACCTCGAGCAGCGCCGGGGCGGCGCCCAACACCCGATCGCGCTCGGTCGGCGGCAGCTCGAGGCGGGCCGAGAAGAGCGAGCGCTCGGCCGAGGCCAGCGTGCCCTTCTGAAAGCGCGTCGCCAGCGCCGACCAGATTACCCGCTCGTCGATCGCGCGGGGGTCGACGATCACCAGCGAGCCGGCCGGCGACTCGGTGAGCCAGAAGCGCCTGGCCAGCACCGAGAGGAACCGCAGCGCCCCGAAGTACCCTCGGGACGGCGCCGTGTCGAGCGTGGGGCGGGCGGTGCCGAACGACGGGCGGCTCAGCGACTGATCGAGCGCCAGCCCGGTGGCCGGCTCGAGGAAGGCGGGCGCTCCCTGCGCGCGCGCGAGGAACCGCTCGATGGCCTGCGCGTACTGCGCCTGCACCTGTGGCGTCTCGGGGCCGCGCTCCCCACCCTGCCGCCACGGCGCCGCCTTCAGCGCGACCGACACCGCCGCGCCCACCGCCTCTTGCACCGAGCGCGGGTCGGCGAAGCGCACCTCGAGCTTCTGGGGGTGCACGTTGACGTCGACGGCCCGCGGGTCGAGCTCGATGAACACCAGCGCGACCGGCTGGCGGCCCGGCGGCAGCGAGTCCTGGTAGGCGCGCTGAATGGCCGAGGTGAGGCCGCGGTCGCGCACGTAGCGGTGGTTCACGAAGGTCATCAGGCCGCGCGCGTTCGAGAGCGTGAACTCGGGCGCGGCGATGAAGCCCGTCACGGTGAGGCCCAGGCGACGCTCCTCGATGGTGAGCAGGTGCGGCGCGGCCTCTTTGCCCAGCACCGCGATGGCGCGCTGCATCGGCTCGGCGCCCGACGGCGGGCTCGCCCAGATCTCCTTCCCCTCGTGCTCGAGCGAGAAGCCCACCTCGGGGTGCGCCAGCGCCAGCCGGGTGATCGCGTCTTCGCAGTGCAGCAGCTCGGTCGCCTCGCGCTTGAGGAACTTGCGGCGGGCCGGCACGTTGAAGAACAGATCATCGACGTCGATGCGGGTGCCGCCCACCGCGGGCGCGTCTTCCACCACCGGCGCGCCGCCGCCCTCGATCGACAGCCGCGTGCCCGACGTCGCGCCCGGCTCGCTGGTGACGAGCGTGAAGCGCGAGACCGAGGCGATCGCCGGCAGCGCCTCGCCGCGGAAGCCCTTGGTCATGATGTGGAAGAGGCCGTCGCTGTCGAGGAGCTTGCTGGTGGCGTGGCGCTCGAGGCTGGTGAGGGCGTCTTCGCGCGACATGCCGTGCCCGTCGTCGATGATGGTGATGCCGCCGCAGCCGCTGCGGGTGAGCCGAACCGTGACCCGGGTCGCGCCGGCGTCCACCGAGTTCTCGGCGAGCTCCTTCACCACCGACGCCGGGCGCTCGACGACCTCGCCCGCGGCGATCTGGTTGATCAGGTCGGCTGGGAGTCTTCGAACGCGGCCCATCGAGACGAATTCCGAGCGGCTGCACCATAGCGTTGGCTACAGTCGCCGGGCGCCTTTCTCGGGCCTTTTCCCAGTGAACGCCACAGACCTCTTGAAGAAGCTCCACGCCCACCTCGGTCAGGTGGTCCTGGGCAAGCCCGAACAGACGAAGCTGGCCCTCACCTGCCTTGCCGCGCGCGGGCACCTGCTGCTCGAAGACGTGCCGGGCGTCGGCAAGACGACGCTCGCCGAGGGGTTGGCCCGCTGCTTCGCGCTGTCGTTCGCGCGGGTGCAGTTCACCGCCGACCTGCTGCCCAGCGACATCCTGGGGTCGCAGATCTTCCTGCCGCAGCAGGGCACCTTCGAGTTCCGGCCCGGGCCGATCTTCCACCAGCTGGTGCTGGCCGATGAGCTCAACCGC
Organism: Myxococcus sp.; assembly: GCA_014879945.1. Taxonomy (GTDB): domain Bacteria; phylum Myxococcota; class Myxococcia; order Myxococcales; family Myxococcaceae; genus Xiheimicrobium. Next base: position 7,052 of record JACSRE010000022.1, on the reverse strand, counting down.
GCGCCGCCGCGCACGCAGTCCGCGCTCCTCGAGGCCATGGCCCAGGGCCAGGTCAGCCTCGACGGGGTCACCCGCAAGCTGCCGGCGCCCTTCACGGTCGTCGCCACCCAGAACCCGCTCGATCTGTCCGGGACCTATCCCCTGCCCGACTCGCAGCTCGATCGCTTCTTGATGCGCCTCTCGCTCGGACACCTCGACCCGGCGATCGAAGCCGAGCTGTTGGTGAGCCGTCGCGGCGACCCCCTGCACTCGCTCACGGCGGTCGCCACCGCTGAAGAGCTGGCTGGGCTGCAGGCCGCGGCCGATCAGGTCGAGGTGTCGAAGGACGTCGCCGAGTACGCAGTGCGCCTGGCGCACGAGACGCGGGTGAGCGCCGAGATCGAGCGCGGCGTCTCGACGCGCGCGGTGCTCTCGCTCATCTCGGCGGCCCGCGCGTGGGCCCTGTGGGAGGCGCGGAGCTTCGTCTCGCCCGGCGACGTGCGCGCCGTCTTGAGGCCCTCGCTGTCGCATCGCCTGGTGCTCAAGAGCTCGCTCCAGGGCGCCTTCAGCCGCGAGGAGGCCGGGCACCTGATCGACGAGCTGACGCGCCGGGTGCCCGCGCCGAGGTGACGCGATGATCGGTCGGCTGCTCGCCGCGCTTCGGAAGGCGCTGAACCCCGGGCGCGTGCTGCGGATCACCCCGGTCGGCAGGGTCTACCTGTTGCTGACGGTCGGCATCGGCCTGGGCGCGCTGAACACCGGCAACAACCTCCTCTACCTCGTGCTGGGGCTGCTGCTGGCCACCATCGTCGTCTCGGGCGTGCTGTCGGAGCGGGTGATCTGGGATCTCGAGGTGCGGCGGCTCCTGCCCGACGGCGCCTTCGCGCACGAGCCGTTCACGCTCCGGTACGAGCTGACCCGGAGGCGCGGGCAGGCGTTCGCGCTCAAGGTGAAGGAGTCAGGCTCGCTCGACTCGGGCGGCGCGTGGGCGCCCGTCGTCGTGGCCGGGCAGCGGGTGGTGGTGCGGTGCCTGGCGACGGCGCCCCGGCGCGGGCCCTGGGCGCTCAAGGCCGTCGAGGTGAGCACGACGTTCCCCTTCGGCATCTTCGAGAAGATCCGCACCCTGCAGGTGGCCGACAGCCTGCTGGTGTTTCCGCGGCGGGGCTTCGCCTGCGATCCACCCGCGCGGGATCAGAACCTGCTGCGGGGCGACACCGGCGGCTCGAGGCACCGCGACGGCACCGCCGATCTCGCCGACCTCCGCGAGCTCGCCGTGGGCGAAGACGCGCGCCGCATTCACTGGCGCAAGACGGCCACCACCGGGAAGCTGATCGCCGTCGAGCGCGAACGCGAGGAGCGCCGGCAGGTCACCCTGAAGGTCAATGAGGCCTTGTCGGGTGACGAGCTCGAGCACGCCTGTGAAGAGGCGGCCGGGCAGACCACCCTGCTCCTGAAGGACGGCTACGACGTCGGCCTCGAGGTGGGCCCACGGCGCCTGCGCCCGGGGCACGGCGCGTTACAGGAGCGGCGCATCCTCTCGGCGCTGGCGCTGGCCGGGTACGGAGAGCCAACGTGAGCGCCCGCCCGCCCGGCGTCATCTCGCGTGATCTCGCCGCGCTCGCGGCGTTCGGGGCGGTGGCGCTCCCCGGGGTGTTGCCGCTGCCGGTGCTGGTGCTCTTCCCCGTCGCGCTGGTGTCGTCGCTCCTCAACGTGCGGCCGCTCGCCGGCCGGCGTACGGCGTCGGTGGTGGTGCTGCTGCTCATCGCCATCGCCCTCTTCGGCGCCGTCGCGCTCTCGACGCTCGACCTGGTGATCGCGGCCGTGTCCTTCGCGACGCTGGTGACGTGCCACCGCATGCTGGCCGAGCCGACGCCGCAGGCCTCGCGGCAGGTGCTCCTCTCGGGCATGCTGTTGATGAGCGGCGGCGCGGCGCTCACCGGCGAGGTGGGCTTCGCGGTGCTGTTGGTGGCGTTCTTCCTCTGCGCGACCTGGTCGATGGCGTGGCTGGTGCTCTCGGCCGACGAGGCCAGCGTCGATCGGGCCGAGCGAAGGGCCATCACCCGGCAGCTGGTGCTGGGCAGCCTGGCCACCCTGGCGATGGGCCTGGCGTTCTTCGTCTTCTTCCCCCGCCTGTCGTGGAACCTGGCCAACCGCCGCGCGGCCCCGGGCATCGGCGGCGTCAGCGGCATGGCCGACACGGTGCGCCTGGGCGGCGGCGGCGACATCAAGACGAGCGCGCGGGTGGCGTTTCGGGTCTCGCTCATCCCCGATCCGCGCAGCGAGCGGCTCGAGCGCTACTGGGTCGGCCGGCACTTCGACGTCTTCGACGGCGCCGAGTGGACCTCGAGCGGCACCCCCGCCCCGCCCGCGCCGGCCGTGAGCCTCCACCGCACCTCGCAGCGCTCCCTCGAGCAGGTCAACCAGGACTTCGAGCTCACCCCCGCCTACGGCAGCCGCACCCTGGTCGCCCTCGACACGCCGACCTTCTTCGCCCGCGTTCGCGGCCTCTCGATCTCGGGCACCCAGCCGATGCCGCTGGTGCACGTGCCCGGCGATCAGATCTACGGCGCCATCGACGCCAACGCGCTCACCTACGCGGCCACCAGCGACCCGGGCCCGCGAATGGACCGCACCCCGCCCGCGCAGGGAGGCCTCACGCTCCCCGCGCTCGACCCCCGCATCGCGGCGCTGGCGAACGAGCTGGCCGCGGGCGCGACGGAGCCCCAAGACATCGCGCGCCGGCTCGAGCGTGAGCTCAAGCGCCGCTACGGGTACACCCTCGAGCTGCCCGGCGACGTGAAGGATCCGCTGAGCGACTTCCTCTTCAATCGGCGCGCGGGCCACTGCGAAGACTTCGCGACGGCGCTGGCGGTGCTGCTGCGGGTGAAGGGCGTGCCCAGCCGCGTGGTGACGGGCTTCTTCGGCGGCGAGCGCGTCGGGGCCCGCTACGTGGTGCGCGCGGGCGACGCGCACGCCTGGACCGAGGCGTGGCTCGATGGCGCCTGGGCACGGCTCGACGCGACGCCAGACACCGGGCGCCCGGGCTCCACCGGGCCCTTCGCGGCCGCCATCGCCGCCGCCTGGGAGAACCTCGAGGAGTGGTGGCGCGCCAGGGTCATCGACTACTCGATCCAGGATCAGCTCTCGTTCGCGCGCCAGCTGGTGCAGCCGCCGCTCCAGCCGCGCCCCTCGAAGGCAGCCCCCGGCGCGCCCGAGCGAGAGGTGCCGGTGGCGCCCCTGGCCCTCGCCGCCCTCGGTGGCCTGCTGCTCCTGTTGGCGCTCCGCCGGGCGCGCCGCCCCTCCCCTCACCCCGCGAGCGCCTTCCTCGACCAGCTCGAGGCGCGCCTGAAGGCCCGCGGGGTTGGGCCGCCGGCGCCGCTCGAGGAGCTCTCGGCCCGGCTCACCCGCGAGGGGCACCCGCTCGCGCCGGCCCTCGCCCGGGCGTGCCGACGGTACCTCGAGGCCCGCTTCGGCCAACGCCCCCTTGACGCCGCCGAGCGAGCCGCCCTCTTGGCGCCGTTCGAAACGTCGAACCGCTGACTCGCGCCGTTGCTACGCTGCGCGGCGTGCTGCTGCGCATCGTCGAAGCCGTCCTTCCAGTTCGGCGAGGCGAACGTCGGCTGACGGGGGCGCTCTTCCTCCACAGCCTCTTCGCGGTGGGCTCGTTCTTGACGGGCCGCTCGGTGCGCGACGCCCTCTTCCTCGCGCACGGCGAGCGCTCCCAGCTCGCGTGGATGTACGTGCTCTCGGCGGTCGCGGTGACGGCCACGGGCCTGGCGTACGGGCGGCTGGCGACCCGGGTGCGCCGCGACGTGATGGCGCTCGCCTCGGCCTCGCTCTTCGCCGTCTTCTTCGGCGTGCTCTTCGTGCTCGAGCGCAGCCAGCCCCCCTGGGTCTACCCGCTCATCTACGTCTCGGTCGAGGTGATGGGCGCGCTGGTGCTGGTGCAGTTCTGGACGCTCGCGAACGAGCTCTTCAACGCCCAGGAAGCCAAGCGCCTCTACGGCCTCATCGGCGCGGGCGGCACGTTCGCCAACATCCTCATCGGGCTGCTGTCGGCGAAGGTGGCGAAGGTCTTCGGCACCAGCGCGCTGCTGCTGATGTGCCTGGTGCTGCTGGCGACGACCGCGGCCGCCAGCTTCTTCGCCGGGAGCCTCGGGCGGCAGCGCCTCTTCGCCCGCGCGGCCAGCGGCAAGCCCAGCGCGGCGCGGCGCACCGGCGGCGGCGCGCGGGTGTTGGCCGACCCGCACCTGCGCACCGTCGCCCTGCTGGCGGCGGTCACCTTCTTCACCACCACGCTGGTCGACTTCGAGTTCAAGGTGGTGGCGGCCGATCAGATCGCCGCCGACGAGCTGGCCTCGTACTTCGGCTACTTCAGCGCGGTGGTGGGCGCCTTCGCCCTGGCGCTGCAGCTGTTCGGCACCAGCCGGCTGCTCAACCGCGCCGGCGTCGTCGCGTCGCTCGCCGTGCTGCCGCTCTCGCTCACCCTGGGCAACGCGGCGCTGGTGCTGTTCCCCGCGCTGTGGGCTGCCTCGCTCACCAAGGGCGCCGACACGCTGTTCCGCTACTCCATCAACGACGCGACGACCCAGATCCTCTACCTGCCCGTGCCGTCTCAGGCGCGCGTGGCGGCCAAGGCCTTCATCGACGGCGTGGTGAAGCCGACCGCCATCGGCCTGGCCGGCGTGACGCTGAAGGTGTGGGGGCTGGTCGTCGGGAAGGACCCGTACCGCCTGGCGTGGATCTCGCTGGCCCTGGGCGGCGCGTGGCTGGCCGTGGTGTCGAGCCTGCGCAGCCGGTACATCAAGACGCTGCAGGACAACCTGAAGAGCCGGCGCCTCGATCTCTCGGCGACCCGCGCGAGCGTCGTCGACGGCTCCACCAGCGGGGTGATCGAGCGCGCGCTGGCCAGCGAAGACACCCGCGAGGTGCTCAACGCGCTCGCCCTCTTGCCGCACCTCGAGAAGCTGGCGCTCGACATCGGGGTCGAGCACCTGCTCGAGCACCCCGACTCCGAGGTGCGGGTCAAGGCGCTGGAGTACTACGCCCACCGTCAGACGATGCGGTTCGCCAACTCGGTGTTTCGGCGCTTCGAAGACCCAGACCCCGCGGTGCGCGCAGCGGCCATCGACGCGTTCTGCGCCATCGGGCGCGACAAGGCCGTCAAGAGCGTGCGCGCCTTCCTGCACGACCCCGACCCGCGCATCCGCAGCGCGGCGGTGACGGGCATGATCCGCTATGGCGGGCTCGACGGCGTGCTGGTCGCGGCCGAGGCGCTCAAGGCCCTCATCGACAACCGCGACGACGTCATGCGGCTCCACGCGGCGAAGGTGCTCGGCGCCATCGGCGTGAAGAACTTCTACCAGCCGGTGTTGCAGTTGATGAGCGACCCCGACCCGCGGGTGCGGCGCGCGGCGGTGACGGCGGCGGGGCAGCTGAAGAGCGCCGAGTTCGTGATCCCCCTCATCTATCGAACGCAGAGCCACGAGACGGCGCGCGAGGCCACTGACGCCCTCACCAACTTCGGGGTCTCGATCGTCCCCACCCTGGCCAAGGTGCTCGGCAACCAGCTCGAAGACGCCAACATCAGGCGGGCGGTGGCGCGCGTGCTCGGCCGCGTCGGCACCCCCGAGGCCATCGAGGTGATCACCCGGCACCTCGACGAGCCTGACGAGGAGCTGCGCGGCCGGCTCTACAAGGCGCTCGCCCGCACGGTGAAGGGGCGCCGGCTCATCTTGAAGGACACGGCGCCCGTGCGCACGGCGCTCGATCGCGAGCTCGAGCGCGCGTGGCGGGCGCTCCACCAGGCCGAGGCGCTCGGGCTCAGCGGGGGCCCCGTCGCGGCGACCCAGCGGGTGGGCGAGGCCGCGGCCCGGGCCCTGCTCTCGTCGGCGCTCACCGAGAAGCTCGCGCAGATCGAGGGCCGCATCTTCCTGCTCCTGGCGGTGCTCTACCCCGACGCCGACATGGAGCAGATCTCGGCGGGCATTCGCGACGCGCTCGCCTCAGACGCCGCGCGCCGCCGCGGCAACGCGGTGGAGCTCCTCGACAACCTGCTCGACCGCGAGCTCAAGGCGCGCTTCCTCCCGCTCCTCGACGAGCAGCCCCGCGCCGAGAAGCTCAAGGTGGTCGCCGAGCGGTACCCCCGCCCCGCCGGCCTCGACGCAGCGAGCGCGCTCCGCGAGCTGACCCGCGACGAGGTGGCGTGGGTGCGCGCCTGCGCCGTGTGGTGCGCCGGCTCGGCCGCGGCGACCCTGACCGACCGCCCCGCGGTGCTCGAGGCGGCGGCCGCTGACGGCAGCGAGCTGGTACGGGAGATCGCGGTCGCGACGCTGCTGACGGTCGACCCGGCGCGGGCGCGCGCGGTGGCGCTCAGCCGCGAGGGCGATGAGTCGGCCCTGGTGCAGCAGCAGCTGACCCTGGTGCGCGCCGCGACCCAGACCAGCGCGGCGTGACCTGATGGTCGGTGCAGTCTCGAAGGTGCGCGCTATGCTTGCGAGCGCCGCGGGCGCCCATGATCTCCACCGTCGAGAAGGTGCTGTTCCTCAAGTCCATCGATCTCTTCTCCCAGATCCCCGGAGAAGATCTCACGGCGGTCGCGCTCATCTCGACCGAGGAGCGCCGCGACCAGGGCGACGAGATCTTCGCCGAAGGTGAGGCGGGCGACGCGCTCTACCTGGTGATCGACGGCAAGGTGAGGGTCCACAAGCAAGACCGCGTGATCGCCGAGCTGGGCGAGCGCGAGTGCTTCGGCGAGATGGCCATTCTCGACGCGGCGCCGCGCTCCGCCACCGTCACCGCCCTCGACGACTCGTCGCTCCTGAAGATCACCCGCGAGGACTTCCAGGAGATCATGACCGAGAAGCCCGAGATCGCGATGGGCATCATCAAGGTGCTCACCCGACGCCTGCGCGACGCCATTCGCTGACCCGGGTAGGCGCGAGTCGCACCCGCCGTTCGCGGCCTCAGAGCGGGCGAGCCAGGCAGCACGACAGCGGTAGACTCCGCGCCATGGTGTGTCGTGAAGGCAAAGCGGAGGGGAGCGCGGAAGCGACCGCCGAAGCCGAGCCATG
>JACSRE010000048.1 GCA_014879945.1 Myxococcus sp. | reverse complement strand
TGACGGGCTCGACGAGGCGGCGCCGCCAGCGGGCTTGTTCTTGTAGCGGGCCAGCTCGAGCTCGACGACCTTGAGCTGCTTCGACTTCTCCTGCACCGCCTCCTGGAGCCGCTTCACCTCTTGCGCCTTCACCTGCTCGCGGCGCTCCACCTCGGCCTTGTGCTTGGTGTTGGCGTCCTCCAGCGACTTCTGGTGGCCGGCTTCGATGGCCTTCTTCTCGGCGATGGCGGCCTGCAGCTTGGCGGCGGCGTCGTTGGCCTTCTGCTCGGCCGAGGTGATCTTCGCCTGCAGCTCCTTCTCGGCGCGCGTGCGCACGGCGTTCGCGCCCTCCATGGCCTGCTCGAGCTCGCCCACGCGGCGCTGGCGGGTGGCCAGCTGGCTCTGGGCCTCCTTGAGCCGGGTCTCCATCTCGCCGACGCGGGTGGTCGACTCCTGCTGCACCTGGGCGATGCGGGCCTCGGCGCGCTGCAGCTTCTGACCCAGCTCGTCCGCGGCCTTCTTCGCGGCGGCCTTCTCTTGCGCCAGCGCGTTGCTGGCCTCTTGCAGGCGGGCGTTGGCCTGCTGGAGCTGCTGGCCGACCTGCGCCTTCACCTGGTCGCGCTCGGCGATCGCCTGGGCCTGGGCCTCGGCCGTCTTCTCCAGCGCCGCGCTGCGCTCGGCGAGCTCTTTCTTGGTGGCGTCGAGCTCGCTGGCCAGCCCGGCCTTGCCCTGGGTGAGCTCGTCGATCTTCTTCTTCGACTCGTCGAACACCGACTTGAGCTTGAGCTCGAGCTGCTTCGACAGCTCGGTCTTGGCTGTCACCTCGCGGGTGAGGGCGTCGACCTGCCGCACCTTCTCCTGCTGCTGGGTCGAGAGCTTGCGCAGGGTGTCGGCGAGCTCCTTCGACTTGGTGGCGACGTCGTTCTGCAGCAGCTCTTCGCGGCGCTGCGACTCCTCTGACAGCGTGGCGATGCGCTCCTCGAGGTTGGCGCGGGTGTCTTCGGCGTGCGCCAGCTTCCCGTTGAGCTGGGTGAGATCAGAGACGCGGGCGCCGAGCTCCTGCTTGGTGACGGCCAGCTGCTCGGTGAGATCCTGCGCCTGCTCCTGCGTCTGGGTGAGCTCGGCCTCGAGCGTCGCGACCCGGTCTTCGTAGTGCTTCTGGGTGTCGGCGTGGGCCCGCTTCTCGATGTCGAGCGACTTCGCGGTGTCGTCGAGGTTGGCGCGGGTGGCCGCGAGGTCGACCTGGGTGACCTCGAGCTTGCCGGCCAGGCCCTCGCGCTCGGCAGAGAGCTGGGCGATGGTGGCGCTCGTCTCTCGCTCGAGCTGCTGGTGGGCCGAGGCCTCGGCCTCGTAGTTGCCCTGCGCCTCGGAGAGCGACGTCTTCAGCTGGCCGATCTCGCCCGACAGCTGCTCCTCGAGCTGGGCCTTGGCGGTCTCGGTCTGACGGAACAGGCCGGTGACCCGCTGGATCTCGTTGCGGGCCGAGACGATCTCGCTCTGGCGCTCGTCGCGCTCGGTGCGGACCTGCGAGAGCTCGAGCTGGGTGCGCTCGAGGGCGCCGGCGGTCTCTTCCTGCTCGTTGGTCTTCGCCTCGAGCGCCGCCTGGGTCTGGTTGAGGGTGTCCTGGGTGGCCAGCAGGGCCTTCTGCGTCTCGTCGAGCGTGGTGTTGAGGCGCGCGATCTCTTCGTCGCGCTCCGTCGCCCGCGCCTCGAGGCCCTCGATCTCGCGGCCGCGCTCCTCGAGGGTGTGCTTGAGGGCGCCGATCTCTCCGTCGCGATCGGCGATGGTCTGCTGCGCGCTCGAGAAGCGGCCCTCGAGCTCGCCGATGCGCGCGTCGCGGTCGGCGACGTCGGCGTTGAGGCCGTCGATGGTGCGCTGGCGCAGCTCGAGCGCCTGGGTCTGCTCGGCGATGGTGGCGGTGTTGGCCTCGATGACGGCCTGGGCCTCTTGCAGCTGGCCGCCGACGTCACCCAGCTCGCCCTGCAGCTCGGCCTCACGATCGGCCAGGGCCTGCTTGGCGGCTTCGACCTCGCCCTCGAGCTCACCGATCTTCTCGAGCTTCTCTTGAATCTGCGACTGGAGCTCGGCCTCCTGGCGATCCTTGCGCTCGACGGTGTCGGCGAGCTCGGCCTCGAGCTGCGTCACGCGGCCGTCGCGCTCGGCGATCTTCTCGGCCAGCGCCGCTTCGGACTCGGCCTTCTCGGCGCCCAGCGCCTCGAGGTTGCTCTTGAGGCCGGCGACCTCACCCTCGAGCTCGCCGATCTTCTCGGCGGCGCGGGCGCGGGCGTCTGAGAGCTCGCCCTCGAGGCGGGCCACCTCGGCCTCGCCGCGATCGCCGCGCTCGGTCGACAGCCGCAGCTGGCTCTCGAGCGTCTGCACGGTGGCGTCGCGCTCGGCCTGGTTGGTGTCGATGGTCTCTTGCAGCGCCTTGCCGATGCCCTCGTACTCGGCGTACTTCGCGTCGCGATCGCTGACGGTCGTCTCGTGCGTCTTCTGGAGCGCGTCGAGGTCTGCGCTCAGGCCCGCGACCTGCTCGTCGCGCGCCGCCACCGTCTGCTGCAGCTCCTTCTCCTTGACCTCGAACTCGAGGGTGGCGAGCTGGTAGTCCTTCTCGAGGGCCTCGTACTCCTTGCGCTGCTGCTCCAGCTCGCCGCTCTTGCGGACGATCTCTTCTTCCTTGTTGTTGAGCTCCTTGCGCAGCCCGTTGATGTCCTTCTCTTTGGCCGAGACGACCTCGATGACTTCCTTCTCGCCGATGAACTTCTGCAGCAGCAGATCCTCGACCTGCCGGCCGTGCTCGCGCTCCTTCTCGACGAGGGTGTTCTGCGAGTCGGTGAGGCGACGGGTGAAGTCGTCGACCTGCATCTTCAGGCCCTGAATCTCGACGTCCTTCTCCGAGATGCGGTCCTCGACCGACAGCAGCTCGCGCTCACGCACGGTCCAGATCTCGGACAGCCGGGCGATCTGCGCCTCGCGCGTCTTCAGCTCGTCCCGGAGGATCTGGATCTTCGCCTCGGGCGTGCCCAGCATGTCGCGGCGGGGCGGGCTGCGGCGCAGCTCACGCGACTCGGCGAGCAGCTCGGCCTTGCGATCGGCGATCGACTGGAAGGCGCGATCGAGGAAGGCGCGATCTTCGTCGGTGAGCTGGCTGCGGCGCTCCCGGCGGGGCAGGCGGGGAGGGCCTCCGGCCGAGGTCTTCAGCGGCGGCGGCGCGCCCTGCGCGGGGATCTCGGTCGTCGGCCCGGCGCCCGTCAGCGCGTTGTCGAGGGCCGCGTCTTCTTCTTCCGAGGTCGTCGAGGGGCCACCTGCCGCCGGCGGCGGCGCGATGGTGGTCGTCAGGCGCGTCAGCTCGCTCATCTCGAAGGGAATCGCGAGGTACCCGTGGGCCGCGTTGGCCGACGCGGCGTGCTGCTGCAGCGCCTCGATGCGCGACTCGCTCGAGAGGAGAATGACCGGCAGGTTCTGCCCGAACTTGCCCTTGCGAATGTTGCCGCAGAGCACGAACCCGCTCTGATCAGGCAGCTCGGCCCGCAGCACCACCAGGTCGGGCCGGCGCTTCTCGAGCTCACGCGTGGCGTCGGAGGCGCTGGTCGCCAGGCTGGTCTGGTAGCCCGCGTCCTTCAGCACCGAGGCCATGGTGAGGGCGAAGTCGTTCTGACTTTCGACGATGAGGACTCGGCGCTCCATGAGGCTCTTTTCTCTTCAGGGGAAGGCAAAGACGGCGAGGCAGTCTGCTACGGCCACCGGAGCCGGTAAACCGGCTTGTGCAGCGGTCGGGCTCAGGTGTCTCGCCCGGGCATGGTGGTGGGCGGAACGTGGCGGGTGAAGAGCTGCGACTCGGGCGGGCAGTACCCGTGAACGAGCTGGGCGAACCAGGGGTCGAGGCGCGACGGCGGAGGGGCCGCCGACGTCTCGAGGGCGTGCAGCTCGCCTTGATCGATCTCGTCGTGATCGTCGCCGTCGTGGAGCGAGACGAGGGACTCGTCGTTGACGAGCTCGACGTCGTCTTCCATCACCTCGACGACCTCGTCGTGGTGCGCAGCGGGCGGCCTGGTCAACAGCGGCGGGCCGCCGGGAGCGGGGTTGGGCAACAGCCTCGCCAGCGGCGGCAGCCCCTCGGGCGCCGAAGCCTTCACCGCGCTGGGGCTCGTCGCCACCGGGGGCGGCGGGCGCTGGCCGCTGGGCGACGAGGAGGGCGCGAGCGCCGTCGCGAGAGCGCCGGTCGGGGCCGGGCGCGCGCCGGGCTGGAGCGCCGCCGGCGCGAGTACGGCGCTGGCCGACGAGGCCGCCAGGGGCGGGGGCCGAAGGCCCGAGGGCGACGCCTCGGGCGGAGGCGGCGAGGGCGCGCGCGCGCCCGTCGGCAAAGGGGGCGGTGGCGCAGGCATCGGGGCGCCCGATGGCGCGGGGCC
>JACSRE010000414.1 GCA_014879945.1 Myxococcus sp. | reverse complement strand
GCAGGCGGCTCCGCAGGCGGCAGCGCAGGCGGCTCCGCAGGCGGCAGCGCAGGCGGCTCCGCAGGCGGCTCCTCGGGCCCCGACGGGGGGCTCCCGGCCTGTGGCGGAACCCTGGTGTTGTGCACGGGCGCCTGCGTCGACACCCTGGCCGACGAGAACCACTGCGGCGGCTGCGGAGTGCAGTGTAGCTCGGGGAGGGTGTGCAACAGCGGAACGTGCGTGGCCCTACCGACCGACTGCGTCGCCGCGGGAGGGTGCGCGCCCGGCTTCAGCTGCAACCCGGTCTCGCGGCAGTGCGCCGCCGGCTGCCGCATCAACTCCGAGTGCCCGCAGGGCGCGACCTGCAACACCAACACGAGCACCTGCGCGTGCCCCACCGGGCAGCACCTCTGCGGCCAGACGTGCGTGGCGAACTCCGACGTGACGAGCTGTGGGGCCAGCGCCTGCTCCGTCTGCCCCGGTCAAGCCAACGCCCAGCCCGTCTGCAACAACGCCTCGAGCTGCGGCGTGACGTGTGACCCCGGCTTCTTGCGCTGCGGAGGGGTCTGCACCACCTGCAACCCGCCCGCGAACGGCGTCGGCGTCTGCACCAACGGCGCGTGCGCCTTCGCGTGTAACCCGGGCTTCTTGAAGTGCGGGGCCACCTGCGCGGCCTGCACCACGCCAGCGAACGCTTCGCCCGTCTGTAGCGGCACCGCCTGCGACTTCTCGTGCAACCCCGGCTTCCACCGCTGCGGCGATCTGTGTCTTCCCAACGACAGCGTCAACTCCTGTGGCACCCGGTGCGCGCCCTGCCCCGCCGCGGCCGGCAGCACGGCGGCGTGCCTGGGCGACTTCTTCAATGGGTACGCCTGCGGCTGCGCCTCGGGCTCGGCACTCTGCGGGACGACCTGCGTGAGCCCAGCGCTGGCCAGCTGCTCGAACCACGGCGCCTGCGCCGACACCGCGCAGGGCCCGAGCTGCACCTGCCAGACGGGCTACGCCGGAGCGACCTGCAGCGCCTGCGCGCCAGGGTACCAGGACAACGATCAGAACGGCTCCTGCCTGCCCACCTGCGCCACCTTCACCCCCGACGGATGCAGCGGCCGGGGCACCTGCTCCGACGTCAGCGGCTCGGCGACCTGCACGTGCACGACGCCGGGGTTCAGCGGCGTTCGCTGCGAGACCGCGAGCTTCGTGCGCGTCGCGGCGGGCGGGCTCCACAGCTGCGGCCTGCGCTCCTCTGGCGTCGTCGAGTGCTGGGGCGACAACGGCGTCGGGCAGGCCGCAGTGCCGCCGGGGCTGGTGGCGACCGACGTGGTGGCAGGCACCTGGTACAGCTGCGCGCTCCCGGCGAGCGGTGGCGTGAAGTGCTGGGGCGACGCGGTGGGGGTCGGCATGCCGATGGACCTGGTGGCGACCAAGCCCACCACGGGCGCGTTCGTCGCGCTCTTCGGCGGAGACACCTGGGCCTGCGCGCAGACGTCGGCCGCCGCCCTCTCCTGCTTCGGCGCCAACTTCGCCTTCTCGTCGCGCTCCAGCACCTACGCCATCGGCATCGGCGCCCAGTCGCAGTACGCGGCGCTGAGCCTGGCGACTGGAGCCATCACCGCTGGCGGCCTCACCGGCACGGCGCCCACCTTCACCAACGGCTACGCGAGCGTGGACTGCGGCGAGGGCTACTGCTGCGCCATTCGCGAATCACGCGCCATGTCGGGAGAGCGCCTGCAGGGCGCGGTTCAGTGCTGGGGCAGCGACACGCCGACCGCCTCGGGGCAGACCAGCGGCCGGGTCTCTGCAGCGCCGGCGCTCACGGTGCCCACCGCGCGCGTCAGCGCCGGCGCCTACGCCGCGTGCGCCATTCGCAGCACCCCGACGATCTCGAGCACCGATCTCCGGTTGAGCTGCTGGGGGAGCACCGGCAACGGCATCACCTCGGGCTCCCCTTCGGGGCAGTTCGTCGACGTCTCGCTGGGCCGCACCCACGCCTGCGCAGTCGCGGCGACCGGCGAGATCCGCTGCTGGGGCAGCAACACCAGCGGACAGGGCGGAACGCACTACTGACGACTACGTCAGCTTGAGCAGCTCGCGCGCCTGCACCGGAGAGGCGAGCGCCCGCCCCTTCGCCTTCGCCAGCTTCGCGGCCTCGGCCACCAGCTCGTAGTTGCCCTTCGCCAGCACGCCCCTGGACAGGTAGATGTTGTCCTCCATGCCCACGCGCGAGTTGCCGCCGCGCTCGGCGACCAGCTCGACGAAGGGCAGCTGGTGACGGCCCATGGCCGCGCACGTCCACGTCGAGCCCTCGGGGATGTAGGAGCGCATGAAGTCGAGCGCCCGCACGTCAGCCGCCAGCGCGCCGCCCACGCCCAGCACGAAGTCGAAGTGCGCGGGCAGCTCGATGAAGCCCTCTTTGGCCAGCGCGCGGGCCTCGTCGATCATGCCGACGTCGAAGCACTCGATCTCGGGCCTGAGGTTGCGGGCCTTGATGCGGGTGGCGATCTCGCGGACCAGCGGCCGGGGGTTCGAGAAGACGTCGGGGCCGAAGTTGACGGTGCCGGTGGTGAGGGTCGCCATGTCGGGCCGATCGGCGCCCAGCAGCGTCAAGGCCCCGCACCGCTCATCGACGCCCATGCCGACCGCGCCGCCGGTCGAGACCTGCACCAACACGTCGCACTTCCTCCGGATCGCGCGAATCGCGGCGCGGAACAGCTCGGCGTCCTGGCTGGGCGTGCCGTCGGGGTTGCGCACGTGCAGGTGCACCATGGCGGCCCCGGCCTCGCGGCAGCGGGCGGCGTCTTCGGCGATCTCGTCGGCGGTGATCGGCAGGTAGGGCGTCTGCTCGCGGGTGACCTCGGCGCCCACCATCGCGGCGGTGATGACCATCGGGTTCATGGGGTCAGGCCTTTCCGTGGAAGACGGCTTCGAGGTGGGTCGCGTACGTCAGGAGGAGATCGATCATCGCGCCCCTCCCCGCTGCTTCTCCTTCGGCGTGACGCAGGTGCCGGTGGCGCGGCACACCACCACGGGCGGGTCGAGCACCACCGCCGCCGAGCTGTCGAGCTCGGGGGCCGCGCGGATCACCTTGCGGGCCTCGAACTTCATCTTGCGGCTGGTGTTGCCCACGGTGACGATCTCACCGTGCGCCTCGATGTAGTCGCCGCCGTACACCGGCGCGAGGAACTCCACCGAGTCGTAGGCGCGGAACAGGCCCTCGTCGCCATCGAGCCGAATCAGCAGCTCGGTGGCCACGTCGCCGAAGAGCGCCAGCATGCGGGCGCCATCGACCAGGTTGCCGCCGTAGTGCGCGTCGTGGCTCGACATGCGCAGGCGAATGACGACGGGGGCGCTCTGGCTCACGTGGGCTCTCCTTCGTAGTGGGCGCCCTTCTGCTCCTTGCCCATGCGCTGCAACACCTGGTGGACGATGAAGTTCGCGACGTCAGACGGCTTGGTGCCGGGCCCGAAGCCCGCGTCGAAGCCCAGCTCGAGCGCCAGCTTGTGATCGACGCGCGGCCCGCCGAGCAGCAACGTCATCTTGCCCAGCACGCCCTGCTTCTTCGCCTCGTCGATGAAGGCCCTGCTGTTCTCCTTGTGCACGTCGCGCTGGGTGACGACCTGCGAGACGAGAATCGCGTCGGCGCTCTTCTCCTTCGCGCGCCGAATCAGCTCGGCGTTGGGCACCTGGCTGCCGAGGTTGAAGGCCTCGAACCAGGGGTAGCGCTCGAGCCCGTAGTCGCCCGAGTAGCCCTTCATGTTGAGGATCGCGTCGATGCCGACGGTGTGCGTGTCGGTGCCGGTGCAGGCCCCGAAGACCACCACGCGGCGGGCGATCTCTTCTTCGATCTGCGCGTTGAGATCGTGAAAGCTCTTCTTCTTGATCACGATCTCGGGGGTGTCGATCTCGTTGTAGTCGAGCACCACGGCGGAGCGCGCGTAGACCACGAAGAACGTGTAGTTCTCGGCGGCGCGCTCGACGGCGGCCACCTTCACGTCGGTGAGGCCGAGCTTCTGGCAGTAGATCTTCGCGGCCTCCTTCGCCTTCTCGGAGGCGATGACCGGCAGGGTGAACGAGAGCTGAATGATGCCGTCGTCGCGGCGATCGCCGTAGGCCCTGATCAGGTGCTTCTCGCGTGCGGTAGGGGTCGTCATGGCGTCACTTGGCGTAGGTGATGGAGTCGATGACCCGCTTGAGCAGGGCGCCTGACTTCGCGCCGTCGGCGGTGCGGTTCGAGAACGTGAGCAGCCACTTCGTCTTGCCGTTGCAGCCGACGATGGTGGTGGTGGTCACCTTGTTGGCGTCGACCTTGTCGCCGTCGTTCTCGCCGATGAAGTCGGTGCTGATCTTCTTCGCGGCGGGCTGGCCGCCGATGGTGGTGGTGCTGAAGGCCGGGGGCGGGGGCCCTGCGTCGGGGCCGCCGGGGTCGCC
>JACSRE010000064.1 GCA_014879945.1 Myxococcus sp. | reverse complement strand
CCGCTTTGATCAAACGCCGATCGCCGGCGCAAGCCACCGCGATCGAATAGTCCTCAACGAAGGACTAGAGTGGCCCGGTGTTCGCCGTGCTGCCCACCCGGAACGCCGTGCTGCTGCCCGGGGCGGTGGCGGAGCTCGCAGTGGGGCGGGCCCGGTCGGTGGCGGCGCTGCGGCACGCGGCCACGCAAGGCGAACCGGTGCTGGTGCTGCTCCAGCGCACCCCCGCGGTGGACGAGCCCGAGCCGCCGGCCCTCAACACGGTGGGGACCCTGGCGACGGTCCTCGAGGCGAGCCGCGCGGCGCCAGGGGTCGCGCATGTGGGGGTGCGCGGCCTCCAGCGGGTACGGGTGACGGCCTGGGAACAGCGGGGTGACCTCCTGCTCGCGGCGGTCGACCTCTTGCCCTGGGCGCCCCCGGAGCCGGCGCTGTCAGAGCCGCTGGCGTGCACGCTGGGCGCGCTGCTCGAGCACGGGCTGCGACACCAGCTCTCGCCGATCACTTTCGGGGCGCTCGAGGCGCGCGCCGGGGTGGAGCAGCTCGCCGCCTTGAGCCAGGTGGCGCCGCTCTCGCCCGAGGCGCTGCAGCGCGCTCTGGAGGAGGAGTCGCTCACCGCGGTCGCCGCCGCCCTGGAGTCGCTGCGCGATGAGCGCTGGCTCTCGCGGCTCCTCCGCTGGCTCCGGGCGCGCGCGCGCTGAGCGGCAAGCCCAGCAGCTGACGCGGGGCCGCGGTGTCTTTGGCTGGTGGCACCGCCGCGAAGGCCCGAGCGGCTCACCCGGGGCGGCTGGCGCGACGGTCGCGGAGCCGCTTGAAGGCCTTCTCGATCTCCACCGCGATGAAGACGATGGACGACATGGCGAAGGTGATGCCCAGCTCCTTCGGGGACAACGCGTGGGTGTCGAAGAGGCGCTGGGCCACCGGCAGGTAGATGACGCCCAGCTGGAGCGCGAGCGTGAAGAGCACCGCGCCCAGGAGCGGCTCGTTGCTGAGCAGCCCTTGAGTGAAGAGCGACTGGCGGTCGGAGCGAATGGCCAGCGCGTGCCCCATCTGCGCCAGACACAGCACCGAGAACGCCATGGTGCGCCACGGCATGCCCCAGGCGGTGGCGAGCGCCTGCGTCGCCAGGGTGACGCCGCCGATCAACAACCCCACCCACGACAGGTGCCAGCCCAGGCCATCGGCGAAGAGGCTCTGCGTGGGCGGCCTCGGCGGGCGTTGCATCACCCCGGCCTCGTGGGGCTCGGCCGAGAGCGCCAGGCCCGGCAGGCCGTCCGTCACCAGGTTCACCCAGAGGATGTGCAGCGGCAGCAGCGGCACCGGCAAGCCGAACACCGGCGCGAACAGAATCGTCCACATCTCGCCCGCGTTGCTGGTGAGCGAGTATTTGATGAACTTGCGGATGTTGTCGAAGATGCGCCGGCCTTCGCGCACCGCGCCGACGATGGAGGCGAAGTTGTCGTCGAGCAGCACCATGTGCCCGGCCTCTTTGGCCACGTCGGTGCCGGTGATGCCCATGGCGATGCCGATGTCGGCGCGGGCCAGCGCGGGCGCGTCGTTGACGCCGTCGCCCGTCATGCCCACCAGCTCGCCGCGCGCCTGCAGCGCCTCGATGATGATGAGCTTCTGCGCCGGCGCCACCCGGGCGTAGACCCGCACCTGGCCGACGCGGGCCTTGAAGGCCTCGGGCGAGAGCTTCGCGAGCTCGACCCCCGACAGCATCTGCGAGGCGTCGCGCGCGATGCCCAGGCGCTTCGCGATGGCGAGCGCGGTGGCGGGGTGGTCGCCGGTCACCATCACCGGGGTGATGCCCGCCGTCAGGCACGTCTGCACCGACGCCATCGCCTCCTCGCGCGGCGGGTCCATCAAGCCGACGAGCCCGAGCAGCTCGAGGTCGTGCTCCAGCGAGGCGTGGTCGACGTTCTCAGGCAGCCGCTCGAGGGTGCGCGTGGCGAAGGCGAGCACCCGCTGCCCCTCGCTGGCCCACGCGTCGACGACCGTCGCGAGGCTCTCGGCGTCGAGCGGGGCCTTGCCGTCCTTCGTCCACCGCGAGGTGCTGTTGGTGAGCACCGCCTCGGCGGCGCCCTTGCAGAACACCACGAAGCTGCCGTCCTTCGCGCGGTGCACCGTCGTCATGATCTTCCGGTCCGAGTCGAAGGCCAGCTCGGCCACGCGCGGGTACTCGCGCTTGAGGGCGTCGGGGTCGAGCCCGGCCGCGCGCGCCGCGACGACGAAGGCCACCTCGGTGGGGTCGCCGCTGCCCTGCGGGCCCGCGCTGACGTCGTTCGAGATGGCCATGGCCAGGCCGAGCGGCCGCCACACGCCGGTCGCCTCGGGCCCCGGAGGCAGCCCTGTCCGCGTCTCGCCGTTCACCGCGAGGTGCTCGACCGTCATGCGGTTGAGCGTCAGCGTGCCCGTCTTGTCGGAGCAGATGTAGGTGACCGACCCGAGCGTCTCGACCGACGGGAGCTTGCGCACCAGCACCTGCGTGCGCACCAGCCGGCTCGCGCCCAGGGCCAGCGTCACCGTGGCGACGGCCGGCAACGCCTCGGGCACCGCGGCCACCGCCAGGCTCACCGCGGTGAGGAACATCAGCAGCGGCGGCTCTCCGCGCAGCACCCCGTAGACGAAGACCACCGCGCACAGCGCCAGCGCCGCGAGGCCGAGCGTTCGCCCGAAGGTGGCCAGCCGCCGCTGCAGCGGCGTCTTGGTCTCACCCGTTCGGTCCAGCAGGTTGGCGATGTGGCCCAGCTCGGTGTCGAGCGCGATGGCCGTCACCACGCCCACGCCGCGGCCATAGACGACCTCGGTGCCGCGGAAGGCCATGTTCACCCGGTCGCCGACGGGGAGCTCGGGGTCGGTCAGCGCGTCGATCGTCTTGTCGACCGGCGTCGACTCGCCCGTCAAGGCGGCCTCGGCGATGCGCAGCTGCGCGGCCTCGATGAGGCGCAGGTCGGCGGGCACCTTGCGCCCGGCGTCGAGCACCACCACGTCTCCGAGGGTGAGCTGCTCGGCCGGCACGGTGATGGCCGCGCCGTCGCGCAGCACCAGGGCCTGGTCAGCCGCCATCTGCCGCAGCGCCGCCATCGCCTTCTGCGCGCGGTACTGCTGCACGACGCCGATGACGGCGTTGAGCACCACGATGACGACGATGGCGATGGTGTCTTCGAGCTCGCCCATCACGCCCGAGACGATGGCCGCCACCATCAACAACAGCACGAGGAAGTCGGTGAACTGCTCGAAGATCATCGACCAGACCGAGCGCGCCTTGCTCTCGGGGAGCGCGTTGGGCCCGTGCTGCGCTCGACGCGACGCGGCTTCGGCGGCCGAGAGCCCCGCCGGCGTCACCGCGAGGGCCGCCAGCACCGCGTCCACGGGTTGAAGGTGTGGCGAGGTCTCGCCCGGTCGCGTCACCCCACGGTTGCCCTGCGTGACCGCGCTCATGCGGCGGCAATATCGACTGCGCCCTTCGGTGTCATGCTCGACGAGGCGCAGCGCTCCTCCTTCGCGCTCAATCGTCAGGCCTCCCGGTCGGAGTCTCGCTTCGGGCGCTCCGCCCACGACGTGGCGACCGGACGCGACGTCGTCGAGCGCTCCATCGACCAGGATGCGGACGCAACCTCACGGCATCACGGCTGAGCGCGGCAGCGGGAAGGGTCCTGGGCGCTCGCGGCATGTTGCTGGGTGACGCGCTGGCTGCTGATGGTGGTGGGGGTGTGGGGCTGCACGGGTGAGATCCTGGTGGCCCCTGCGGTCGCGCCCACCTGTGGTGAGGCGCCGCGCCTCAAGCGCCTCAGCGCCGCCGAGTACCAGACGAAGGTGGCGCCGCTCTTCCCCGATGGCGGGCCGCGCGGCCTGGTGGTGCCCTTCTCACAGCGCCGGCGCACTGACCTGTTCTCGACGTGGGCCGGGCAGGCCTCGCTGAGCGAGTACGACGTCGACGACGTGTGGAGCGCCGCCGACGCCATCGCGACCGCGTGGACCGACGCGCGGCCCCAGCTGTGCACGGGGAGCGCGCGCACGCCCAGCTGCCTCCGCGCGGTCTTCGGTCCGCTCTTGTCCGCGCTGTGGTCGCGCACGGCGACTGACGCCGACCTGAGCGCGCTCGCGACCAGCCTCGACGACGCGGAGCGTGAGCTGCCCCCGAAGCAGGCCGTGGTGGCCACCCTGCGCGAGCTGTTGATGAGCCCCGACTTCCTCTTCCGCGCCGAGCTGGGGGTCGAAGGCCGCTTGAGCGCCGTCGAGGTGGCCGGGGCGCTGGCCTTCACGCTGAGCGAGGCGCCCCCCGACGCGCGCCTGCTCCAGCTCGCCGACACCGGCGCGCTCGAGACCGCCGAGGCCGTCGGTGAAGAGGCCCGCCGCCTGCTCGCGCGGCCCGCCGAGGTGCCGGCGCTGCGCCGCTTCTTGCGCGAGCTGCTTCAATACGAGAACGCCACCCTCACCCAGAAGGACGCAAAGGCCTTCCCCTTTCACCGCCCGTCGGAGCTCATCGACGACACCGAGCAGGTGGTGGAGCGCCTCGTCACCGAGCACGCCCGCGCCGGCCTGCACCGCGCGCTGTTGACCAGCGACCTCGTCTACGTGCGCCCTTCGACGGCGCAGAGCTGGGGCCTCACGCTCTCGACCGACGCCGGCGTCTTCCTCCACGACCGTACGCGCGCCGGAGTGCTCACCCACCCGTCGTGGCTGGTGGCCATGAGCGAGCCCGACCACAACCACCTGGTGCGCCGCGGCCGCTTCGTGCGCGAGCGCCTGCTGTGCGGTGAGGTGCCGATGCTTCCCGGCGGCGTGGTGCCCGAGGTCGAGAAGAAGCCCGGCCTCACCTTCCGCCAGCGCCTCGAGCGCCACTCCTCCGACCCGGCGTGCGCGGGCTGCCACCAACTGATGGACCCGCTGGGCATGGGCTTCGAGGCGTGGGACCACCTGGGCCGGGCGCAGAGAGAAGACAACGGCGGCGTGGTGGTGACGCGCGGCGAGCTGGGCGGCGCGGGCGAGGTCGACGGGCCCTACGACGACGCGCGGCAGTTGATGGAGCGCCTGGCCGGTTCGCCCGAGGTGCGCGCGTGCTGGGTGAAGCAGGTGTTCCGCTTCGTGCGCGGCCGCGACGTCGGCTCGGCCGACCGCTGCGAGCTCGAGCGCCTCACCCGGGCGTACGAGGCGTCGGGCGAAGACACCGTCGCGCTCCTCGAGGCGATGTTCGCCTCCGACGCCTTCCTCAACCGCACCCCGGTGACGCCGTGACGCTCTCTCGCAGGCGGTTCCTCTCGTCGCTGGGCCTGGGCGCGTCGGCGCCGCTGCTGCTCCCGCTGGCCGCGCAGCTGTCGGCCACGGCGTGGGGCCAGACGGCGGCGACGCCGAAGAACGTGGTGTTCCTCTCGATGAGCGGCGGGCTGCCCGACCTGCAGCTGGGCTGGCCCTCGCGACGCCCGCTGGGCATGAACGATGGGCGGCGCGCGCTCAGCTTCAATGAGTGGGACTACCACCCTGCGCTCGCGGCGCTCTCGCCGTGGCGGGCGCAGACCGTCATCCTCCGCAACCTGTCCTTGTCCCTGGGGGCGATGCAGCACAGCGGAGGCTACGGCCTGCTGGCCGCGCAGGGCCGCGGCGACGGCGAGACCGCGGTGGGCAACACGCCCGTCGGGCAGACCATCGACCAGCTGCTCGCCGACCGCCTCGGCGTCGACTCGCCCTTCCGCTCGGTGGTGTTCGGCGTCGACCAGGACCAGCGCAAGGTGATGCACGAGTCGCTCTTCGCGCGCGCCGCGGGCCAGCCGCTCTCGCACCCGGTGCGCGCCTCACGGCTCTTCGAGGCCCTCTTCCCGGCGGCGGCCGCGAACTCCGAGCGGCTCGTCAGCGACCGGCGGGTGCTGGCGCGGGTGTCGGCCGACGTGAACCGGCTGCGGGCGCGGCTGGCCGGCGCGGAGCGTGGCCAGCTCGACGGGTACCTCGAGAGCCTCGAGGCCTTCGACAAGCGCCGCAGCGGAGCCGCGTGCCTGGCGCCCAACGCGCCCTCGGCCGAGCGCGGCGCGGTGAAGGAGCTCCCCGCGATGCTCGACATGGCGGCGGTGGCGCTGCGCTGCGGCATGACGCACGTGGTGGGCTGCTCGGTGGGTGGAGGCAACTCGCACTTCCACTTCCCCGGGCTGGTGGGCCCGCACGTCGGCACCCGCTTCGAGGAGCAGGGGTTCGTCGGCGAGCACGGCCACGACGGCGCCGAGAAGTACTCCGAGGGCCGCACCATCGCGTGGCGGTGGCTGTCGACCGAGGTCGCGCAGTTCTTGAGGGCGCTCGAGGCGCCGGGCCTCTCGGGGCGGCCGGTGCTCGACGACACCGTGGTGGTGCTCTTCTCGGACTCGGCGCACGACCACCACAACCTCGAGAACAGCAACTGGCGCTTCGTGGTCATCGCGGGGAAGAACGTGCCGCTGCGCACCGGGGGCCGCCTCGAGAGCTTCGCGTGGGACGTGGGCTGGGAGCCGCTCAACCCCCAGTCGCGTTCGGTCGCCAGCTTCTACTGCTCCCTCGCGCGCGCGGTGGGCGTCGAGCTGCCTGCCTTCGCCGCTGGCGGTGGGGGCGCGAGGACGAACGGGCCGCTGGCAGAGCTGTAGCGACGAGCCGTGGAGCACCCAGCCGCCCGGGCTACGCTCCGGCCGTTCGGAGTTCTGCTGCTGGAGTCACGAATGGCCATCGACGCCATCCTCAGTGCCCTGGCCGGGGCGACGGAGCCGGTCGTCGCCGAGCGCCTGCTCCTGGAGCTGGACCAGGCGCTGACGCGCCACCGGGGTGAGGCCCCTGGCCGCGAGATCGCCGCCGCCGCGCTCCCCTTTGCTCGCCACCCCGCGACGACCGAGGAGCCGAACAGCCCCGAGACCCTGGCGGCGCTCCGCGCGTTGCGCGTGCTCGTCACCCTGTCTCCCGTCTTACCTGATGACGCGGTCGCGCTCCTGCGGCTGCGCGGGCAGGAGGTGGGCGCGGCTGGCGTGCTTGCGCTCGAGGCGCTGGTGAAGATCGCCGCCGAGGTGCCGCTGGTGGCCGAGCACGCCCGAAGGCACCTGCTCACGCTCGACCTCGAGGCAGAGCCCGGCTACCCGGGGACCTCATCGGACGCGGCCGCCTGCCGCGTGCTGTCGGTAGTCGCGCGCGCGGGGACGGGGGCCGAGTGCTGCATCGACGCCATCGTCGAGCGATGCCTGCTGAGCGCGCGAGCCGCGCGGCTGAACCTCGCGCATGTGTACACCGCCGCGCTCGACGCGTTGGCTGCCCAGGGGCCCCTGCCTGTCCACGTCGGCGCCGCCGCGCGCGAAGTGCTCGAGCTGCCGCGCGTCGGCGGCGCCGTGAAGGGCCGCGCGTGGCGGGTCCTCGCGCGAGTCTCGCCACGGCCAGCCACCCTCGTGGACGAGCTCCGGGCCCGGCTGGCCCTGGCTCAGCCCGATGAGGCGCAGGCTGTGGTCGAGCTGCTGGAGCCGCACCTGGAGCGGGCCGAGGTGCTCGAGGCCATGGTCGCGGCGGCCCGTCGCGTGGCGCTCTCGGCCCCGGCAGTCACGGTCCTGGCCCGCGCCGGGCACATCACCGAGGCGGTCGCCGTGCTCGAGGCGCTGGGCGCCGGCCCGAACGCGGACCGCCTCGCCGCCGTGGAGGCGCTCGACCGCAGCGCCACCGTGCTCCCGGATGCCGTGCGCCTGCTTCTCCCGTTCGCGAAGGACAGCGCCAAGGAGGTACGTCTGGCGGCGGCGCGGGCGCTGCTTCGCCAGCCGTCGAGGACCGACGAGGTCGTCGCTGCGCTCGATGCCCTGAGGCGCGACCGGGCGGCTGCAGTGCGTGAGCTGGTCGCGCGGTCTCGCGCGAAGTGAACGTCGGCGCCAGATGACGTCGGCGCCGCGCCTCGCTCCGCGCTACACTCTGCGCCCTTCTCAAGGAGCGTCGAGCCCGACGCGGCGAGGGTCACTACATGCGCTGGTCGATGGTCGTGGGGTTGGTCGCAGTGGCAACAGTCACCGGGTGCTCATCACCGACGCCCGCGTGCAGCCCAGCGACGTGCACCGGGTGCTGTGAAGCCTCGGGAGCGTGCTCGAGCGGGCTGACGTCACAGGCCTGCGGGAGCTCGGGCGCCGCCTGCGTTCAGTGCACCCTCGGAGACATCTGCACCTTCGGGAAGTGCGCTCCGTTCGGGACCAACAACCAGGGCGGCGGCGCGGCGGGCGGTGGAGCTGCGGGCGGTGGAGCTGCGGGCGGTGGAGCTGCGGGCGGTGGAACTGCTGGTGGCGGAACTGCTGGCGGTGGAACTGCTGGTGGCGGAACTGCTGGTGGCGGAACGGCTGGTGGTGGAACTGCTGGTGGCGGAATTGCTGGTGGCGGAACTGCTGGTGGCGGAACTGCTGGTGGCGGAACTGCTGGCGGTGGCGCAACAGGCGGTGGCGCAACAGGCGGTGGCGCGGCAGGCGGTGGCGCAGCAGGCGGTGGAGCGGCAGGCGGTGGAGCGGCAGGCGGTGGCGCAGCAGGCGGCGGCGCAGCAGGCGGTGGCGCAGCAGGCGGTGGCACGGCAGGCGGCGGCACGGCAGGCGGCGGCACGGCAGGGGGGTTGGCGGTGCTCACGGTGCAGGCTGCCCGGAGCGCGTCGTTCCCGGCGCTCGTCGAGGTGCGGAACGTGGTGGTGACCGGCATCGCCGGATGGTCTGCGAGTCAGGCTTCGACGCTCTGCTCCGGCGCGCTCAGCGCTGGTGTCAGCGCGTCGTTCTGGGTGGCTGACCCGAGCAACCCACAGGCCGGCCTCTTCGTGAGCAAGTTCCGCTGCGACCCGCCCATCGACTACGTGCCATCGGTCGGCGACGTGCTGACGCTGCGTGGCTACGTCGGTCAGACGGCGTCCTTCGTCGACCGCGAGGCGTACCGGGTGGTGCTGAAGTCTCAGTTCGACTTCCTGCCGTCGGGGTCTCGGCCGTCGGTGTGTTCATTGCCGGGCTGTCAGCCGCTCGAGATCACCCGCACTGGCGCCATGTCACCGCCTCCGGCTGTCCCGGTTTCGTCCAGCTTCGGCAACGCGCAAGGTGGGTTGGTCGCTGCCGAGCCGACCCGCCTCGGCGCGTTCGTGCACATCGCAGGGCCGCTCACGCTCACCGTGCCAAACCCGGCGGCGCTCCAACGGGTCTCGAGCGCAGGAGCCTCGGACCCGCGCTTCTACGGCTTCGAGCTCAGCTCGGGGCTGCTCATCGGCAACTTCCGAACCTTCAGCGGCTTCGTCACCGAAGACGGAGGGCTTCCCAACTGCGACTGGCGACAGGTGGTGCTCGACGGCGGCTCGGTCACCTTCCCGGCAGGCGTGCGCGGCATCTGGGACAGCTACTCGCACGCGCCGTGCGCCGACGGGGGCATACAGGCCAGCTGCTTCCGCGCGCCCGGCTTCATCCCCGGGGGCCTGCCGCCTGGTGGAGGCGCGCCGCTCTCCACGCACGTGCTGTGGCCGCTCGACTGCGCGGACCTCCCCGGCTTCGCGCAGTGAAGACGTTGCGCGACGTCAGCCGCCGGTGGTCCTGGTGAGCAGCGCCGCCAGCTTCCCGAGCGCCTCCTCGTACTTCCCTTCGGCGATCAGCGAAGAGAGCGCTGGCGGGAGCTTCGGCAACGGCTCGAGCTCCACGCCCCTGCCCTTGTCGATCCGCCACGCGTATTCAAGCTGGCCGCTCCACTCGGCGAGGGCCACGACGAAGTCCGTGCCCGCCTCGTCCTTGTGCTCGGAGAGAACCTCACCCAGCAGGGCCGTGTCGGCGTTCGGGAGGTCGTCGTCGTGGAGCGAGACGCCGAAGGTCCACAGCTTCGCCTCGTCGTCGTAGTGGTTCCTGGCCCACGGCTGATACGCAGCGTCACGGCTGGCGAAGAGCTCGCGGGCTTTCACGGCCTTGAGGATGGCGTTGATCTCGCCGGGCGCATCCGACGCCATGAAGGCCATCTCGATGAGTGGCGCGTCTTGCACCGCCTCGAAGGCGGCTCTCGAGAGGTGAAGCCCACCGCAGAGGATCGTCCGGCTGCCCATGGTCGGTCTTCTACTCGAATTGGTCGGCGCCACGAACGCCCCGCGGCCGCCCGACTGCGCGAACCGCCCCGGCTTCGTGACAGACTGCGGTGATGTGGAACCCCCGTGTGACGAGTCTCCTCCTCGGTCTCCTGGTGGGCTGCGCGCACCCGTCACCCGCGAACGCCGACGAGGCCCCGACGATGGACCGACGAATGAGGCCTGAGCCGAAGCGCACCTTCGTCGATGGGGTCGCGCTCTTCCCGAAGGACGAGCTCCGCCGCTGGCTGGAGCGCCAGGTCGACGCGAAGGGAAAGCCGCGGCGCGTGCGGCTCCCGGTCGTCGTGACCCTTCACGTCGCGGGCATCGACCGGCGCGGCTTCGTCGGCAATGAGCAGGGCCTGGTGTTGCGCCTCGATGACTCGGCGATGGGCGTCGGGCTCGCAGACCATGCCAGGCGCAACGGTGATGGCGGCATGACGAGCACCCTGCTCCTCGACGGAGTGCTGGTGGGTGACGACGGGTTCAGGGTGTTGTGGATCGCGAAGCTCGAAGGCCGGGTGCCGGGCGTCGCGCAGGTTGAGGTCGTTCAAGACTGAGGGGCAGACCGAGAATGCGAGTGACCTGGGCGCTGTGCGCGGTGGGAATCGGACTGCTCGGCTGCGAAGGGAGCCTCGGCGACGGTCCGCCTGATGCCGGTGGCTCGGCGACGGGTGGTGGCTCGGCGACGGGTGGTGGCGCCGCGACGGGTGGTGGCGCCGCGACGGGTGGTGGCGCCGCGACGGGCGGTGGCGCCGCGACGGGCGGTGGAACCACGCTGCCCTCCGACGCCGGCGTTCCTGCGTGGCGCCTCGGGCTCACCCAGTGGCAGTGGCACGAGCTGCCTGGCACCTCGTTGTCGAACCAGCGCGTCGTCGACCCGCTCAACGGCGGCATGGTCGCGCCGCGCGCGCGCATCGACGCGTGGAATGGGCTGGCCGCCAACCGCGACGACAGCCAGGTCTTCCTCGCCGCCGCGGGTGGGCACGCCGACTGGTCCGGCAACGAGGTGTACGCCATCGACCTCGGGAGCGCGGCGCCGGCCTGGCGACTGCTCCGCCCGCCCACGCTCGCGCCGGCCATCGTGACGAACCAGCCGTACTACACCGACGGCAGGCCCAGCTCGACGCACCTCTATTACGCGCTCCACTTCGTCCGCGCCCGCGACCGCATTTTCAAGATGTCGGCCGGCTCGGTGTGGGGTGACGGCAACTCGAACAACAACAACGTCGACGCCTTCAGCCTGGCCTCGGGCGACTGGGACCCGATGGGCACCTACCCCGCGGCCAGCACCTCGGGCGGCGCCATCGATCGGCCGTACGCGCAGCACCCCGACACCGACGACGTCTACACCTTCATCGCTGGCTCCTTCCGCAAGTGGAGCGCCGCGAGCGCGACCTGGCAGACCCTCGCCGCGCGGCCCAGCTACGCCAACGACGACGTCGTCAACGCGGCGGGCTCGGGCGTCGACCCGGTGCGCGGCCGCGTCGTCTTCCTCCGCAACCTGTACCGCGTCATGCAGCGCCAGGGCCTGCAGCTGACGTTGCCCGCGGGCACGCTCGCCGACGTCACCTTCACAGGCCCCGCCGCCGGCCTCACCACCCAGCCGCAGCTCGGCGTGCAGTTCGTGCCCAGCGAAGACGTCTTCCTCTTCAAGACCTCCACGGCGGGCGAGGTGGCGCGCCTCGACGCGAGCAACGTGGTGACGCTCCAACCGACGACGGGCACGCCGCCGCCCGACGCCGTCAACGGCGTCTACACCCGGTGGCTCTACCTGCCGAGGCTGCGCGGCCTGGCCTACCTGCCGCACGGACAGGCGAACTTCTGGTTCTTGCCGACGGAGTGACCGCGGCAGCAGCGAGGTCAGGCGCGGGGGTCGGGTGCTCCATCCCCCCGACTCATCGGCCATCGCCTCCACGGGAAGCGCGGCAGGTCGCCGCCGATGGTCTCGCCATGGAGGCTGTCGTCGGTCGTCAATTGTCGCTCGGCTGGGCCATGGCGACGGGAGTGTTGGCCCAGGGCCGGGCTCAATCGCTTGCGCTCAGCCGGGCGTTGCCGACCTTCGCTGGGCGTGGTTCGTTCCGGTCACTTCCTGGGGGACTCATGAACGAGATGATGAACGAGGCCGGGCCGATCAGCTACGTGGTCATCGCTGGCTCACTGCTTGGCTGGGTGGTCGCGCTCGCCATGCTCTCGCTGGCCGTCATGCGCACGACGGTGCGCCCTGCGTTGGTCGCCGCCGGGGCCGTGCTCGGCATCGGGTTCGCGGTGGTGCTCATCGGTGCGTACGGTGAGTTCAGCAACGTTCGAGGGGGCTTCAAGGCGGTCGCGCATGCCGCGCCCGAGGACAGGCCCATCATCATGGAAGGCGTTCGTCGCGAGGCGCGACAGGCGACCAGGCTCGGCGCCTTCGGCGGTGGTCCGCTCATCGGCCTCGCGCTCGCGGTGATGACCGTCGCCTTCTTTCGGCCCTCGGGGAGCGCATCGTGAGCGAGAGCCTTGGCGCTGAGTATTACGACGAGCCCAGCCTCTCGCGGCAGCTCTCGGAGTTTCTCGACGGAGGGGGCATCACCTCCTACCCACTCGCGCTGCTCGGACTGGTGCTGCCTCTGGTGGGCGCACTCCTCGTCATCGTCTCCATCGTCCGCGGCCGCGGTGCGCTGGCCTCGGCCATCATCGTCCTCGGCCTCGTCTTTGGTTCGTTCACGCTCGCGACCCTCGGCGAGTCGATGAAACGGAGCGAGGCTGAGGCGGCCATTCGTGGTGCGGATCCAATGGACCACCCGACCCTCGAGGTCATGGCTGAGTTCGACAGCCTCGCGCTTCGCATGTTGGCAACCGGCGCCAACGTGCTCCCCGCCTTCCTGGGCTGCTTCCTGCTCGGTCTCGGGTTGAGCCAGAAGGCCCGCTTCAAGGCGTCAACCACTCGACAGGGCTGATGCCCCAGGAGGCATTCGTTCCGAGCGTCGTCTCCACCGCGCGTACCGCTGACGAAGAGAGCCGACCGACATCGCTTGGCGAGCTGTGGCTACGGGGCCGAGGCACGCGCGACTTCACGAACGACCTCGGCGGCGCGGAGCACGTCTTCTCGCGACACGTCGAGGTGGGTGACGAAGCGCACGCGCTCCGCCCCCGAGGCCAGCACCCCGCGCGCCGCCAGCCGCCCCACGAAGCCCTGGGCCAGCGCGGGCGCGACCTGCAGCCACACCATGTTCGTCTGCACCGGCTCGACGGTCAGCCCCTCGACGTTCGCGAGCCGCTCGCCCAGCAGCGCCGCGTTGGCGTGGTCCTCGGCCAGCCGGTCGACGTGGTGCTCGAGCGCGTAGAGCCCGGCCGCGGCGAGGACGCCGACCTGCCGCATGCCGCCGCCCAGCACCTTGCGCCAGCGGCGCGCGCCGTCGAGGAAGGCGGCGCTCCCGAAGAGCAGCGAGCCCACCGGCGCGCCCAGGCCCTTCGACAGACACAGGCTCAGCGAGTCGAACGGCCGGGCGAGCTCCGCCGCCGGGCGCCCGGTCTTCACCACCGCGTTCATCAAGCGCGCGCCGTCGAGGTGGGTGACGAGCCCGTGCTGCTTCGCCACCGCGCAGGCGGCCTCGAGGCGCTGCTGCGGCACCACCTTGCCGTCGAGGGTGTTCTCGAGCGCCAGCAGGCGGGTGCGCGCGAAGTGGTTGTCTCTGGGCTTGATGGCACGCGCCACCTTCGCCGGGTCGACGGCGCCGTCGGCGTCGTTGGCCAGCGCGTGCGAGTGAATGGAGCCCAGCGCCGCCGCGCCGCCGCCTTCGTGAATGAAGGTGTGGGCCTCGGCGCCGAGCAGCACCTCGTCGCCGCGCGCGCACCAGGTCAACAGCGCCGCGAGGTTCGACTGGGTGCCCGAGGGGAAGAAGAGGCTCCCTTCATGGCCGAACCGCTCGGCCGCGACGGCCTGGAGCTTCGACACCGTCGGGTCATCACCCCAGACGTCGTCGCCCACCTCGGCCTCGGCCATCGCGCGGCGCATCGCGGGCCCCGGCCGGGTGACGGTGTCGCTGCGCAGGTCGACGACGCGCATGGTGGTGCCGCTCAATCGACCAGGCCGATCTTCTCGTCCTGGTCGGCGTCGTTGAGCTGCGGCTGGGGCAGCGTGTCGAGCACCGGGCGCAGCACGTTCATCGCGGGCGCGACGTAGGGCTCGACCTCGGCGCCCAGCTCGCTGACGTAGCTCTTCGTCACCTCGACGAGCAGCTCGTCCTTCGAGGGGAAGCTGCCGCCCGCCTCGGCCGCCCACGACTCGCGCCCGTCGCCGCAGCGCTTGAGCGAGCCCTTCACCTCGATCTCGAAGCCCGCGCCCTTCTTCGTCAGCGTCGGCGTCAGCAGCAGCACCCCTTCGATGGCGTCTTCACCGCCGCACAACGACTGCAGCTCCGGCAGCGTCGCGGCGAACTTCTCCTGCTTCACCAGGAAGTCGCGCTTCATGTTGACGTAGCGGCGCGCGATGCGGGCGAACAGCTCGCCGGCCTTCTCGTTGCCGTCGGGCAGCGGCTGCACCAGCACCGCCAGGCGCTTCACCTTCGCGCGATCGACCGTCGCCCAGTCGTCGACGACGGTGTACCGCCTGACGATGGAGCAGCCGGTCATGAAGACGAGGAGCATCACGGGGAGGGTGCGCGTCATGGGTGACGACCTACTCCACGGGTGGAGCCGCGTGCACCTTGAGTTCCACCCCTTCAACGGGTTCAGTGCGGCGCATGCGGACTCGCCTGGCGGCGCTCTCGTGTCTGGCCTCGATGGGGTGCGCCGCCGTGGGGCAGGTGCAGCGGGCCGACACCCTCGGCACCGGCAACCTCGAGGTCGGCTTCGAGCCCGGCGCGCAGGTGTTCGGTGGGCCGCGCGGCGCGGCGCCCGTGCCAGCGCTCGACGCCGCGCTCCGCATCGGCGTGAGTGAGCGCGTCGACCTCGGGCTGCGGCTGGGGTTCCCGTGGGCCGAGGTGCAGGGCAAGGTGCTGCTGACCGAGCCGGGCGACCCGAAGCTCGCCGTTTCAATCGCGCCCTCGTTCGGCGGCACCGCGATGCCCACCAGCGGCGCGCCGGTGACGGTGGTGCACGCCTCGCTCCCGGTCCTCATCGGCTTCAAGTTTGGAGCGCATGAGCTGGTGCTGGGCCCGCGGCTGATGCTGTACGCGTCTCCGTCCTCGATGAGGGGTGAGGTGGTGGTGTCGCCGGGCGGCTCCCTCGGCGTCGCGCTCCAGGTGACGAAGCACTTCGCGCTGATGCCCGAGGTCGCGCTCTCGGCGCCCGTCTTCGGCCTGGGGCCGGGCGGCGGCGGGTTGATGGCCTCGCAGACCGGCGCCGTCTCGACCATCGCCCAGTTCAGGTTGGGGCTGTTGATCAGCCGTCGCCGGAGCGCCGCCGCGCCCTGAGCCCGGCGGTCCACCCATCAATAACCCCTGAGCGTCGATGAGGCGCCAGTTCGTTCCTGGCTCGAATCGAGGGCCATGGGTACTGACGCTCCATGAACTCGCGTCGCCGCTCCCCGCCCTCGTGGGCACTCTCAGGGCTGGTCGTCACCGCCGGCTGGTACTTCGCCCTGGTCTCAGGCGACGGCCACCTCGGCCTCGTCGCGGTCCCGTTTCTGCTGGCGGTCGGGTTGGCGCCGGTGGCCGCCCTTTGTGGCCGAGCCGGTGAGCTGCTGGCGGGCGAAGCGCTCGGCCACGGACTCGGTTGGTGGTTGTTCTTTCGCGCGACCGCCCACGACGACGGCCTGGGCATCGCGCTGGGCTCGATGCTCCTCTTCGCGTGCGCGGCCCTCAACGTGGCGGGGGCGCTGACGGCCGCCGGCCTCGGCGCCCTCGTGAGTCGGGTCGAGCGAGCCGGCGGTGTCCCCTGCCGCTGAGCGACGCGCCGGCACCGCGACGAGGCACCGGGCGGTCGCTCGCGTCTCGGCTTCGCAGACGTCAGGCCGCTCGCCTCAGGGCGCCGGTCTATCCCCTGTGGCGGTGCGCCGCTTCCGCTGCCGGCTCACCTCACCGCCGAGCTGACGAAGCACCTGCTCGAGCGCCACGAGACGCGAGGCCGCCAGCGGGCTGCCATCGGGAACGCGGAGCGAGCAGCGCAGCGAGCGGTCGGCGAGCGAGAGCTCGAGCTCACTGAGGAGCGGCAGGCCCAGCCACTGCGAGGCGGCCTGAAACGGCAGCGCCGCGCCTTCATCACTCCCGCGCAGGCGCCCCGCGAGCGACAGCCGCAGCGTGGCGTCGCAGGACACCAGGCGCTTCACCTCGCCCTGCGAGAGCGGCTTCTTCCGGCTCCACACCGAGCCCGGGCCGACGACGGCGCTGGCCCCCAGCGAGGCCAGCAGCCTCGAGAGCGGCGCGCCCACGGTGCGCACGGCCTCGACGCGGTGCACGCCCTCGGCCTCGACGAGCCGCGCGCCGAGGCCGAAGAGCGCCTCGACCAGCACCTCGGGCAGCCCGTCGCGCAGGCTCAGCCCGTACGTCGACAGCTCGGTGAAGCTCCGCGCGCCCTGAAAGGCGCGGAAGGGAAACCCGCCAGGGCGCTTCTTGAGCCCGGCCTGCGCGCGCATCAACGCCGCGTGGCGCGCGTCGAGCTTCGCCGCCTCGACGCCGTCGGCCTCTCTCGCCAGCGCCAGCTCGAGCGCCATCACCTCGCCCCGCACGTCGCCCTGCTCCTGCCACGCGTCGGCCAGCACGCGCGCGGCGCCTTCGTCATCGGGCCGCTCACGGAGCCCGGCCTCGAGCGCGGCGGCGGTCGTCTTCGGCGGCTCGAGCACCGGCGCGGCGAGCACCTGCTCGATGAGCCGCTCGGTCTCGGCCGTCACCCGGTACACGCCCTGCACCGACATCGACTTCTTCAGCTTCCCACCGTCGAGGAACTTGAGGGCGCGCGGGCCGCTGCTGCCGTCGTACCGGAAGCGCTCCAGCTGCGCGGCCGAGAACCGCCGGGTGAAGGCGAGCGGCAGGCCGGCGTCGGCGCGCGCCACCAGCAGCTCCGAGCCGCAGCCGTGGAGCCGGGTCTTCGCGTCGTCGGGGTGCGTGGGGAGCCAGGCGTCGGCGGTCGTCTTCTGCGCCACCTCGATGAGCGCCAGCGCGTGCAGCACCCCGTCGATGGCCGTCACCGGCACCACCCGGTCGCCCGGCCCGACCTTGAAGCGGGAGAAGCGGGTGTCCTGGTTGTGGCCGCCCCAGAGCACCCGCAGCCGCTGCCCCTCGAGCCCGTGCTCGCGCGCGCGGTCGCACATCCAGTCGGGCCAGTACATCGTGTAGAGCGCCATGGCTTCGTGTGACTTCAGCATGGTGCGCTACAACGAGCCCATGTTCTCGAGCGCTCTGCTGGCCGTCGTGCTGACCGCCACCCCGACGAAGGCGCGCATCGCGGTCCTCAGCTTGAGCAGCGCGGGCGAGCTCGACGCGAAGGTGGGCGACGTCATCGGAGAGCTGGTCACCGCCGAGATCGCCGCGCGCGGCTACTTCGAGCCCATCTCGTCGGCCGAGATCGCCACCCTGCTCGGCGTCGAGCGGCAGCGGCAGCTGCTGGGCTGTGGAGAGGACGCCTCGTCGTGCACCACCGAGATCGCCGCGGCCCTCGGCGCGCCCTACCTGATGAGCGGCTCCCTCACGAAGCTCGAGGGCATCTTCCAGCTCAACCTGCAGGTCGTCGACACGCAGAAGTCCCGCACCATCGGGCGCTCGACGAAGATCGCGCGCGACTTCGAGGGCCTGCGCTCGCTCATTCCCTACGCGGTGGCCGAGGCCTGCGGCACGCCGTTGCCCCCGGCGCCGTCCCGCGTGCTGCCCATCAGCCTCATCGCGGTCGGCGGCCTCTCGTTCGTCGGCGGCGGCGTGCTCGGCCTCATCGCGCTCAACACCGAGTCGGCGACGAACGCCGAGCTGGCCACCGATGACAACAACCCCGCCGTTCGCCTGGCGCCCGCCGAGACGTACCGCGCGCGCCTCCAGCAGACGGCGCTCCAGCGCACGCTGGCGCTCTCGGCGTTGCTGGCGGGGGCCGCGCTCATCGGGCTCGGGGCCTTCGTGATGCCCGCCGACGCGCCGCAGCCCGGCGTGCGTGTCTCGCTCGTGCCCACCTTCAGCGGCGCCGCCGTGGTCGGAGTGTTCCCGTGAAGCGGCTCCTGGTGGTGGCGGTGGCCGCGCTGTCGAGCTGTCAGGCCGACAAGGTGCCGCCCGGGCGCTACGCGTGCGACCCGGCGGGCAACCGCGAGGTGGGCTCGGCCCAGTGCCCCGGCCAGAGCCGCTGCGGGCTCGAGGGCTACTGCCACCAGGTGGGCGAGCCGGCCCGGTGGAGGTGTGTGACCGCCGCCGACTGCGAGCTCGAGTGGCAATGCGGCGTCGGCGTCGACGGCGTCTCGCGCGAGTGCCACGACCCCGACGCGCCGGAGGACTTCAGGTGCGCCACCAGCGCCGACTGCTCCGGAGGGTGGACGTGCGGGCTCGATGGCGCGCGGCTGCGGCGGTGTCACGACCCGCTGGCGCCGCGCGACTGGCCCTGCGACTCGACCGCCGACTGCGTGGGCGGCTGGCAGTGCGGCATCGCGGCGACGGGCGGCCGCGAGTGTCACGACCCGCAGAACCCGCGCGGGTGGGTGTGCCTCTCGAACGCCGACTGCCTCGGTGGCTGGCAGTGCGGCCTCAACGACGCCCGCACCGGGCGCGAGTGCCACGACCCGTCGGCGCCGCGCGCCTTCGCGTGTGAGGCCGCCACCGACTGTCTGGCCGGCTGGAGCTGCGGCCTCAACGACACCCGCACCGCGCGCGAGTGCCACGACCCGTCGGCGCCGCGCGCCTTTGCCTGCGAGGTCGCCTCCGACTGCCTGGGGAGCTGGAGCTGCGGCCTCAACGACGCCCGCACCGCGCGCGAGTGCCACGACCCGTCGGCGCCGCGCGCCTTCGCCTGCCTCGTCGACGCCGACTGCGTGGCCGGGTGGGACTGCGGGCTGGCCTCGAACCGACTGCAGCGCGAGTGCCACGACCCGCAGAACCCCCAGGCCTGGGCCTGCGAAGGAGACGCCGACTGTCTGGGCGGCTGGCGCTGCGACACGCGCGGCCTCTGCGTCGACCCGCGCAACGACGCGCTGCTGCCCACGGGCGCGCTCGACGCCGGAGACGCGGCGCTCATCAACGCGCCGCAGGCCGGCAGCATCACGCGGGCGGCCATCTCGCCGGCCTCGGCGCTCAACCCGCCGGCCGTCATCGCGGTGGACCGCGGCGCGACGCTCGAGGCGCTGAGCGTCAACGTCGGCAACGGCTCGGTGCGCACGTGGGACCTGGGGCCCTCGCGCGGTGGGCCGCTGCTGGTGCAGAGCCCCCGCTCGGTGGACTACCTGCCCTCGGGCGGCGGGCGCTACGTCGAGGTGAACGCGAACCGCGTGTACACGGGCCAGGCCGACGGCGGGCTGCTGGCCTTCCTCCTCGACGACGACGGCGGCGTGGTGACGAAGGTGGTGCGCAACGAGGGCGGCGGCTTCGAGGTGACGACGCCCGTCACCCAGCTCCGTCACGGCGTCGCCCCGGCGGGCCTGCTGCCGGTGCTGGTGGGGTACTCGGAGTCTCCGGCGGGGGGCTTCATGCTCGTCGAGGGCCCCGGCGCCGCGGTGGACCTCACCTACCCCTCGGCCATCCGCGCCCGGCCCAACAACCGCATCACCGACCTGGTGCACGTCATCACCCGCGACGGCGGCCTCGAGTGCGTGCTCGCGCTCGACGAGGCAGGCGTCTGGGCCCGGCAGTTCATGACGAACAACAGCTGGAACTTCGAGCAGGTGCACACGCCCACCTTCGGCAACGACAGCTGCGCGCCGGTGGGGCTCAAGGTGACGCGGTTGGAGTCGGCCAGCCTCACCCACGTGCTGGTGCGCGCCAGCCCGCGCGACGGCGGCCCCGAGCAGGTGGCGGTGTGGAGCCTGACGCCGATGCTCACCCGCGGCACCGGCGAGTTCGACTCGTACTGCACCTCGATCCTCGACCAGGCCTGCACGCCGCAAGACGCCATTCCCTTCTCGGTGGAGCTGGGCCCGTGTGAGCCGTGCCCCGTCGGCGCGCTCGAGGGCGTGACGGCCGTCGCGGCCCCTGGCACGCCGGAGCTCGAGGTGCGGTGCTCCGGCGGCGACGCGGGCGTGCCCAGCTTCTTCCGCATCGCGCGGCGCGCGCTCACCTCGTCGGCCTGCGAGCGCCGGCCGCTGGTGGGGCTTGGCAGTGTGTTCTCGGCGAGCGGCCTGCGGAGCGCCGAGCAGGCCACCCTGGGCCGCTTCGTGCTCTTCAACCAGAGCGGCAACCTCTGGTCGGGCACGAACCTGGTCTCGACGACCTCGGTGTCGTTCGACCGCGCCGCCACCGGCGTGGCGATGTTCGGCAACGACCCGCGCGAGGTGCTGGTCATCGCCGACGGGCTGACGGGGCTGCCGGCGCAGCGCTTCGGGCTGCTGTCGTTGCCCTCGGGCGCGGTGACCGCGGTCGCCTCGAACGAGCCCTCGTGGGTGCTCTCGGGCGGCACCCTCACCGACCTGTCGGCCGGGCCCTCGCTCGCCACCGCCTCGGCCTTCGGGTTGTTGGTGAACGTGCCGGCGACGCCGCACCTCGTGCGCAGGGCCGTCGCCGCGACGGGCGCGACGGTGGCCGTCGTCAGCGGTGGCGGCGCGGTCCTGGCGGCCGAGGTCGACGCGGCGCTCGCGAGGCAGGTGCCTTTCGTGCAGTTCTCGCCCCGCACCACGGCGCCGACGCCCTTCGTCGACCTCGCCTTCCCCACGCGGGCCGTCGCCGACGCCGGCGTCTACCTCGAGGGGTATGGCGTCAGCATGAGCGGCGTCAGCCGGGTCGTGGCCGAGACGCCGACGCGCTGGAGCCTGCGCGGCGTCCCGCTCCCGCCAGCGCTGCAGGCCCAGGGCGTCTGGTACGAAGGAACGCGCG
>JACSRE010000168.1 GCA_014879945.1 Myxococcus sp. | reverse complement strand
GACCGAGATCTCGATCGCGTCGGCGCGCGTCGTCGGCGTCGGCGCGACGGGGTCGGGCTTCGCGCCCAGGGTGCGCGCCGTCGATGGCCGGCTGCTGCCGCTCTTGCGAGCGTAGAGATCGGCCAGCATCTGCGCGATGCCCTTGTGCGCGGGGTCGAGCTCCAGCACCAGCTTCGAGGCGGCGATGGCGCGCGGGAGGAACCCGTCTCTGGCGAAGCCCTCGGCGGCGGCCTGGTAGGCGACGATCGCGCGGTCCTTCTTCCCCGACTTGGCCCAGGCATCACCCATGCGAAGGCGGGCCTGCAGATCCTTCGGGTCGGCCTTGCAGTAGGCCTCGTAGGCCTCGGCCGACTTGGCGAACTTGCCCTTCGAGAAGAACTCGGTGGCCTTGTCCTTGAGCGCGCGCGCGTCCATCAGTGGGGCGCCTCGGCGCCAGAGAGCCGCTTGACCGACGCCGAGGCGGCCTCGCGAACGGCGAGGGCGTAGTCACCCTTGAGGGCGTCGAGCGCCTCGAGCTGCACCTTCGCGGCGTCGCCTTGCTGGGCGAGCGCGTCGGCGGCCGCGGCCCGCACCCCCGAGGAGTCGCTGAAGAGCTCGCGGCCCAGGGCAGCCACGGCGTCGGCCGACTTCACCTTGCCCAGCGCGGCGATCAGCTGGCGGCGGCCCACCACGGTGTCTTGCTTGAGGAGCTCGGCGATGGCGCCCACCGACTCGGGCGCCTGAAGCTCCGCGAGGATCGCCGCGGCGGTCGAGCCATCGGCCCCGCCTTCACGAACCAGGGCGAGCAGCACCGGGCCCGCCGACGCAGGGAGGGGTTGACCGTGGAGCGGCTCCACCAGGCGGGAGCGATCGCCGACGAGCTGGCCCAGCGTCTCGAGCACCGCGAGGCGGCCCTCGGGAGAGGTCTCGGCCAGCGCGCTCGCGGCGGCCGCCTGCACGCTGCGCTCGGCGTCGAGCAGCCCTCGACGCACCAGGGGCACCGTCTCGGGGCCCAGCATCGCCAGGCCGGCGAACGCGGCGCCGCGCAGCGTGGGGCTCTGCTCCTCGAGGAAGGGCTCGAGGCGCGCCCGGGCCCCGTCGACCTTGAGCTTGCCCATGGCGCGCAGCAGCGACGCCATCAGCTGGTACTGCTCTTCGGCGCCGTCGTCGACGAGCTCTCGGGGCGCGCGCGGCTGGAGCGGCACCTTGCCCCGCTCCTTGAGGCGCTGGGCGTCGAGGGCCTGCACGCGCTTGAACATCTCGGAGGTGCGAGACCGGGAGACGCGGAACACGTCTTTCTCGGGGGGCGCCTCGTCGGGGTTGAAGCCCGGCGCGTACTTCAGCGGCAGATCTGCCGGAATCCAGTCGGCGCGCAGCGGCTCGATGGCCTTCACTTCGGCGTCCCA
The DNA here is from genome assembly GCA_014879945.1 of Myxococcus sp. Lineage (GTDB taxonomy): Bacteria > Myxococcota > Myxococcia > Myxococcales > Myxococcaceae > Xiheimicrobium. The sequence goes on along the minus strand of JACSRE010000168.1, from coordinate 61,811 downwards.
CGCCTTGGTGAGCGCCGCGGCGAGCGCGGGGTCTTCGAGCGCAGCGACCGCGTCAACCGCCAGGCGGCGCGTCACCGCGTCAGGCGCGCCGAGCAGCGGCGCGATCTTCGGGGCGTGCGCCGCCATCAGCGGGCCCAGCACGATGAAGGCGCGCAGCGCGGCGTTCGGGGGCTGGCTCTTGAGCTTCTCGAGGAGCGGCTCGGCCGGGCACCCGCCGCGCTGCCTGAGCTCGCGACCGGCGGCGTCCACCTCGGCGCCCCCGCCGGCGAGCAGCACGTCACAGAGCGCCTTGTTGGACTCCGGCGTCGGCGGCAGCGCGATGATGGCGCGCGTGGCGAGCGGGCTGGCCGGGCTGCCCTCGAGCGCCACCGAGGTGAGGGTGGGGAGCGCCGAGGGGTCCTGCAGCCGCAGCAGGGCCTCGCAGGCCGCCTCGCGGAGCTCGGGGTAGTTCTCGGCGAGCAGCCCGGTCAGCGCGGGCACGGCGCGCACGTCGCGGGCCGAGCCGAGGCCTCGCGCGGCCGCCGCGGCGAGCACCACCTGCTTGTCCTTGAGCAGCGGCACCAGGCGGTTGACGGCCTCGGGCCGGCCCGAGCGACCGAGCTCTTCAGCCGCGCCGACCCGCTCGGGGAGCGCGCCGTCCTGGAGGGCCTTGAGGTTCTGCTCCCAGATCGAGTTCGCCTCGGCCGCCACGCAGCTCGCCATGGCGCCAGGCACGTTGGCGCTCTTGAGCCCCTCGACGATCACCTGGCGGGTGCTGCGGCCCCGGCGCGAGTACTGGAGCGTGAGGTAGGCGCGGGCCTTGTCGTTGCGGATCACCGCCAGCGCGCGGGCGGCGGCGGCTTGCACGTCGTCGTCGGGGTCGCCCAGGGCCTCGCCGAGCAGATCGACGACGCGTTGATCGTTGCTCTTGCCCAGGGCGCTCATGGCCTCGGCGCGCACCATGCCGACGGGGTCTCGCGCGGCCTGGGTAAACAGGGGCAGATCGTCGGCGTCGTACTTCTCGGCCAGCTTCTTCACGGCGATGGCGCGGTCGTCGGGCCTGGGGCTCTGGAGCTGCGCGATCCACTTGTCGCGGCCGCCAGTGCACGCGGTCAGCCAGAACAGAACGATGAGGCAGGTCCCTCGGGCGGACATGCCGTCGTTCTACCCCGCGCTGGCCGCGATGGCAGGCAGATTCAGGAGCGGGAGCGGGGCTCGCTCTTCCTGGCGCCTGCGGGCTTCGCGGGCGCGGTGTGTTTGCGGGGCGCGTCGTGCTTGCGCGGCGCCTCCTTCTTCGGCTGGGCCTCCACGGCCCTGGGCTCTGCGCGCTCGTCGGACTGGGGCTGCTCGAGCTCTTCGGAGGGGCCGTCCTTGCCGATGCCGTGGCCGTGTCGCCGCGGCGGCAGCTTCAGCTGGGGCGCGTCGGCGCCGCCCTTCCCTTCGGCGACGGCGGCGATGCGGCGCACCTCGTCGCTGGTCAGCTGACGGACCTGCCCGGGCCGCAAGCCCTCGACCGAGATGCCGGCGTGGCTGGGGCGATAGAGCCGCACCACCGGGTGCCCGATGGCCGCGCAGAGGCGCTTGATGAGGTGGGGGCGCCCCTCGGTCACGACGATGCGCAGCCAGGTGTTCTTGTCGGCGCGCTCGAAGCGGCTGACCTCGGCGGGCTTGGCGAAGCCGTCTTCGAGGCGAACGCCCCCGCGCAGCTTCTCGATGGAGGCGTCGGTGGGGTCGCCCTTGACCTTCGCGAGGTAGACGCGGCGCACCTGGTGGCGCGGGTGCATCAGCTTGTTCGCGGTGTCGCCGTCGTCGGTGAGGAGCAGCGCGCCCTCGGCGTCGTAGTCGAGCCGCCCGACCGGGAAGACACGCGAGGCGCCCTCCCGGAGGAAGTCGCCGATGGTGGGCCGCCCCTGCGGGTCGCTCATCGTGGTGACGACGCCCGTGGGCTTGTAGAGCATCAGCCAGGTCTTCTCGTTGGGCGCGACCGCGGGCTTGCCGTCGACCACGACGAGGTCCTTCACCCCGTCGACCTTGGTGCCCAGCTCGCGCACGATGGCGCCGTTCACCTTCACCCGGCCGGCGGTGATCAAGGTCTCGGCGGCGCGGCGTGAGGCGATGCCAGCGCGCGCGAGGTACTTCTGAAGACGTTCCTGCATGATCAGCTCCCGGCCGGTGTTGGGGGCGTGCCGCCAGCAGGCGACGGCGGCGCTCCGCCATCGGGTGGGGCTTCGGGCGGCTTCGGCGGGTCGAGCACCTTCGAGACGGCCCTGGTGGTGACGTCGGCGGTCTCGATCGCGCTCTCGAGCTGCTCGAGGGCGGCCTCCGACGCCTTCTCCTGCTCGGCCAGGCGCTCCTGGAAGGCGGGGTCGGACAGGGCCTCGACGGTGCCGGCGGCGGTGGGCCGCGGGGCCTCTTTCTCGACGATCTCCTGGTGCTCCTCGGTGAGCTCGTGGAACTCGCGCAGCGTCGGGAGCGCGTTGAGATCTTTGAGCGCGAAGAACTCGAGGAACTCGCGGGTGGTGCCGTAGAGGATCGGGCGGCCCACCTCCTCCTTCTTGCCGACGATCTTGATCAGCCGGCGGTCGAGCAGGGCCTTGAGCACCGCGCCCGAGTCGACGCCGCGAATGTCTTCGATCTCGGGGCGGGTGACGGGCTGGCGGTACGCGCAGATGGCCAGGGTCTCGAGCGCCGCGCGCGTCAGCCGCTGCGGCTTCACCTTCAAGAAGCGCTTGACGAAGTCGCTCGACTCGGCGGCCGTGCGCAGCTGCCAGCCTCCTGCGACCTCGTGCAGCACCACGCCAGCCAGGCCGTCACGGCGCTGGCCCTGGAGCGCCTCGAGGCCCTTCTGCAGCCGCTCGCGGTCGATGCCCGTCGCGTCGAAGAGCTGATCGATCGACTGGGGCTCGGCGGCGACGAAGAGCACGCTCTCGATCACGTTGCAGACCTGCTGCTCGGTGAGCTTGCGGGCCCTCGCGGCCACCTTCTCGAAGGGCGTCTCGAGATCGGGCGCGTCGATGGTGGCGGCCTCGACCTCGTCGAGCTCGGGGTCGGTCGAAGGCCCGGCGGTGACCGCAGCGACCTCGTCTTCTGAGAACGGCGACGGGCCGCCTGACTTCTTACTGGTACTCACGGTCGATCTCCTCTGAACCCAGCTGCTGCGCCGCGGGCGACGACAGGGCGTCATCGCGCTCGCTGATCTGAATCTCGCCGCCCGGCTCGGCCTGGAAGATGCGCAGGAACCGGTGTTTGCACATCTCGAGCATGGCGAGGAAGGTGATGATCACCTCGCCGCGCCGGCGCATGCCCTCGAAGAGCGAGAAGAAGCCCACCGAGGCGCCCTTCCCCTGCGCGCGCACCTGGTCGGCGACGCGGCGCATGGCGGCCGACATCGACATGACCTCGCGCGTCACCTCGTGCTGCTTCTGGGGAATGAGCTTCTCGAGCACCCGGTCGAGGGCCTCGATCAGCTTGTACACGCTGACCTCTTGCAGGCCGACCTCTTCGGCGTCGAGGGGGATCTCGTAGACCGACACCCGCCGCGGGAAGACGTCGCGATCGAGCAGATCGTTGTTGGCCAGCTGCTCGGCCGAGTGTTTGTACTTCTGGTACTCGAGCAGGCGCCGCACCAGCTCGGTGCGCGGGTCGAGCGCGTCGGGGCCCGCCTCGAGCCCCTCGACCCCGGCGGCGCGCTCCTCGCGAGGCAGCAGCATGCGCGACTTGAGGTGCAGGAGCGTGGACGCCATCACCAGGAACTCGCCCGCGATGTCGAGATCGATCTCGCGCATGCGCTCGAGGTGCCCGAGGTACTTCTCGGTGATGAGCGCGATGGGGATGTCGAGGATGTCGACCTTGTGCTCGCGGATCAGGTGCAGGAGCAGGTCGAGCGGGCCCTCGAAGTTGGGCAGCGCGATGCGAAAGGCATCACGCGGCGCCATCACCTCGCCCAGCCCGTCGTCAGGTGCAGGACTCACGTCCTTCACGTTGGCCAAGAGATCGCTCCCAGGCCGGGAAATCGGCCTCGAAGCGCTATAGCCCAGCTGCCGGAAAAGGCGACTGACTGGCGACGAATTTCAGCCGGCTCAGAGGCCGACGGCGGCCCGCACCCGTGCGATCACCGGGGCCGCGTAGCCCCGGGCCTTCTGCGCCCCCGCCTCGAGCAGGCGCTCGACCTCGGCGGGGTCGTTCACCAGCTCGGCGTACCGCTTGCGGGCGGGCCCGAACTGTTGCTGGTAGCCCTCGAGGAGCAGGTTCTTGAAGTACCCGTACCCGTTCGTCTTCGGGTCTCCGCCGGTGCGCCAGGCCTGGTCGGCGGCGGCGAACGCCTCGGGTGGCAGCACCAGCTTGAGCAGCTGGTACAGCGGCTGGTTCTCGACGGGCTTGGGCTGATCGGGCGGCGTGGAGTCGGTCTTCACCGACTTGATCTGCTTCTCGACCTCTTTGTCGGGCGCGAACAGATCGATGGTGTTGCCGTAGCTCTTCGACATCTTCTGGCCGTCACGCCCGGGCACCACGGCGGTCTCGTCGCGAATGCGCTCGACGGGGAGCTTGAAGACGCCGGGGCGCTTCGACCTCTCGCCGCGCGGGTCCTGGGCGTCGTAGCCCGGCACGTACTGCGCGTTGAACTTGGTGGCCCAGTCGCGGGTGAACTCGAGGTGCTGCTTCTGGTCCTTCCCGACCGGCACCACGTCGGAGTCGTAGAGGAGGATGTCGGCGGCCATCAGCACCGGGTAGGCGAAGAGGCCGAACTCGGGGTTCGTGATGCCCTTGTTCTCGAGCTTGTCGCGGTAGCTGTGCGCGCGCTCGAGGTTCGAGATGGGCACCACGCTCCCGAGGATCCAGTACAGCTCGGTGATCTCGGGGATGTCGCTCTGCCTGAACAGGGTGGACTTCACCGGGTCGACGCCGAGCGCGAGGAAGGCCACCGCGGTCTCGAAGGTGAGCTGCCGCGCCAAGGCCGCGTCGCGCACGCTGGTGAGGGCGTGCAGGTTGGCGATGAAGTACAGCGCCTCGCCCTCTTCCTGCAGGCGCACGAACTCGCGAATCGCGCCGTAGTAGTTGCCGAGGTGGAGCCGGCCAGACGACTGAACACCGCTGAGAATTCGTTGTGGCATCGGCCGCCTTTGTGACGAAGGCGACGCGCGATGTCCACAGGCGTCAGGCCTTCGCGGGCTGCTTCGCGCGCGAGCGCGGGTGGTGCCGATCGTAGGTGCTGCGCAGCCGCTGGCTGTCGACGTGGGTGTAGATCTGGGTGGTGGCGAGATCGGCGTGCCCGAGCATCGACTGCACCGCGCGCAGGTCGGCGCCGCGCTCGACGAGGTGGGTGGCGAACGAGTGCCGCAGCTTGTGCGGCGAGAGGTTCTTGGTGATGCCCGCGGTGCGCGCGTGGCGGCGCAGCAGCTTCCAGAAGCCCATGCGCGAGAAGCCCTTGCCCCGCGGCGTGACGAAGAGCGCCTTCGTCTCGCGGCCCTTCAGCAGCGCGCCGCGCGACTGGCTGACGTAGGCGCGAACGTGCTCGATGGCGTGGCGGCCCAGCGGCACCACCCGCTCCTTGCGCCCCTTCCCCATCACCATCACGAAGCCGTCGACGAGGTTGACGTCATTGATGGTCAACTTGATCAGCTCGCTGACGCGCAGGCCGGTGGCGTAGAGCACCTCGATCATCGCGCGATCGCGCAGGCCGGTGGGGGTCGTCACGTCTGGCGCGGCGAGGAGCTCTTCGACCTCTTGCAGGGTGAGGAACACGGGGAGCTTGCGCGCGTGTTTGGGCGTGTCGAGATCGTCGGTCGGGTTGCCGGGCGACAGCTTCTCGTCCTCGAGGAAGCGGTGAAACCCGCGCATGGCCGCCAGGTGACGGGCGCGGCTGCGGGCCGCCAGGCCTTTTCGACCCAGCCACGCCAGGTGCTCCAGCACGTCGTCACGGGTGGCGGCGTCGACGGCGATCTTCCGGCGCGCGAGCTCGTCGAGCCAGTCCTTCACGTCGGCGGCGTAGGCGTCCACCGTTTTGGGCGCCAGGTTCCGCTCGGCGCGCAGGAAGGTGATGAAGGCGTCGAGGGCGGCGTCGCTCACGGCCTCTCCAGCTTGGTCCAGCTCGGAGCGCGCCCCAAGTTCCCGAGCGCGGCGCGCTAGCCGCCGTCGCGTGAGACGGGCGGCTTCTCGCCTGGCTCTTTGCGGCGCGCGACGATCACCCCGTAGGTGGCGCCCGCCTTGCCCTGCTGGGCGCGGTGCACCACGATCTCGGCCTTCACGGCCTTGACCGCCTCGGTCTCGGCTGGCTGCTTCACGAGCGCGGCCTCGACCTCACGGTAGAAGTCATCGAGCTCGGGGTCGCCGAGGGTCTCGACGATCTCGGGCTCGAAGCCCTCGGGCTCGAGGCTCATGAGGGTGTCGCGGGGCGAGCGAATCGGCCGCCCCAGCCGCTCCGACCAGCTCTCGAGCGCGGTCTTCGACGGGGCACGGCCCACGGCCATCACGTAGGTCAGCGCCAGGCGGCCCTTCTCGTCGAGCCACGGCCGGAAGGTGCGCGCGAGCTGCTCCGGGTGCCCCGCGACGCGGCCGAGCGAGAAGATGCCGTCGAACTTCTTCTCGCCGAACGAGACCGTCGACAGGGGCTGCTGGAGCCAGGTCACCTTGTCGCCGATGCCGGCCAGCCGGGCGCGCTCCTTGAGCGTCTCGGCCACCTTCGCGTCGGGCTCGATGACGGTGAGGGTGCAGTTCAACGCGCGCGCGAGCGCCAGGCCGCCCAGGCTCGCGTGCACCTCGAGCAGCCGCGACCCGCCGTTGAAGTGTGCGGCCTGCGCGAAGCGACGGAGGAGCGACTCGCTCTGGAACAAGCGGCGCGCTTCACTGGGAAGATACAGCGGGAACGGATCGGCCATGGGCTCACGCAGGCCCATACACACTCTGGAGCCGCCTGTCATGTGGGCGGCGCGAAGAGGTGTCGGGCGGGGGTCGGATCACAGGTAGTAGAGGATTCGCTTCTCCTCGTGCAGCTTCAGATAGATCGACCGGCGCTGCTCCTCGCTGAGCAGGTACACCGAGACGGTCAACGAGACGTAGGTGCCCTTGCTCGACGGCTGCACCGCGATGGAGTCACGCGAGACCTCGGTGCCCATGAAGCGGGTGAAGAGCAGGCGCACGTACTCCGAGAAGCCGTGCTCCTGCTTGCCCATGACCTTGAACGCGTAGACGGTCGGGTACTCGATGAGGGGCGGCGGCGGGCTGCCTTCGGGGGCCTTCGGTTCGCTCACAGGAGGTTGGTGGCCAGCTCGGCCAGCGCGCTTCGCTCGCCCTTGTTCATGGTGATGTGACCGGCGATGCGCTCGTTGCGGAAGCGGTTCACCACGTGCACCAGGCCGTTGTTGGTGGAGTCCACGTAGGGGTTGTCGATCTGGTACGGGTCGCCGGTCAGCACGATCTTGGTGCCGTCGCCCACGCGCGTGATGATCGTCTTCACCTCGTGCGGGGTGAGGTTCTGCGCCTCGTCGACGATGATGTACTGGTTGGGAATGGAGCGCCCACGAATGTAGGTGAGCGGCTCGATCTCGACGATGCCCAGGTCCATCAGCTCGTGGTGGCCGCGGCCCGCCTTCTTGTCGCTGCGCGAGAGGTTCAGCAGGTACTCGACGTTGTCGAAGATCGGCTGCATCCACGGGTTGAGCTTCTGCTCGACGTCACCCGGCAGGTAGCCGATGTCTTTGCCGAGGGGGAAGATGGGCCGGCTGACCAGGAGCTTCTGGTACGCCGTCTCTTCGGTGACCTTCTGGAGCCCGGCGGCGATCGCCAGCAGCGTCTTGCCGGTGCCGGCCTTGCCGACGATGGTGACGAGCTTGATGTCGTCGTTGAGCAGCAGGTCGAGCAGGTAGCCCTGCTCCATGTTGCGGGGGCGAATGCCCCAGGTGCCGTCCTTCACCTGGCGGTTGAGCGGCACGATCTTCTTCTGCGCGAGATCGTAGCGCCCCATCGCGGTGTGCGAGGTGTTCGCGGCGTCCTTGAGGAGCACGAACTCGTTGGCCGACAGCTGCGCGTCGAGCGCCACCTGCGCGCCGGGCTTGTAGAGCTCGTTGATCACCTCGGCCGAGACGGTGTGCTCCGAGACGCCCGAGTACAGCTCGCTGATCTCGACGCGCTCGGGCTCGAAGTCCTGCGCGAGCAGCCCGAGGGCGTCGGCGCGAATGCGGAGGTTGGTGTCCTTGGTGATGAAGACCGTCTGCGCCTGCGGGTCGAGCTGCCGGGTCTCGATGGCGACCGCCAGAATGCGGTTGTCCATCAGGCCGCCGTCGGCCATCGACTTGGGCAGATCGCGCTCGACGAAGCTCACCCGCAGCAGGCCGCCGTTCGGCAGCGGCACCCCTTCGGCGAGCGTGCCCTCGGCGCGGTGGGCGTCGAGGTAGCGGGCGATCTGCCGGGCGTTGCGGCCCAGCTCGCTCATGTCCTTCTTGAACTGGTCGAGCTCTTCGATGACGTAGATCGGGATGACGACCGTGTTGTCATCGAAGCTGTAGATCGACCTCGGGTCGTGCAGCAGAACGTTGGTGTCGAGAACGAAGTTCTTCCGCGACAAACAGCCCCCTGGGAAGGAATGGAGTGCAGCGCAGCGAGACGAAGCTCGCACAACATAGCCCCCAACCCGCGCGAGTCGAGGGTCAATCGATGACGCGGCGGAGCATTCAGACGTAGCGAATGGTGAGCACGGTGAAGTCGGCCTCGCCTTTGGGCCGCATCACGGTGACCGAGTCGCCCTGACGCTTGCCGATGAGCGCGCGCGCCACCGGCGAGTCGATCGAGATGCGCCCGCTCTTGAGCTCGGTCTCGTCGGGCCCCACCAGCTGGTAGGTGGTGCGGGTCTCGTCTTCTTCATTCTGGAGCGTCACGGTGGCGCCGAAGAAGACGCGCGACGGGTCCTTCTGCTGGGTGGGGTCGACGACGGTGAGGCCCTCGACGCGCTTCTGCAGAAAGCGCAGCCGGCGATCGATCTCACGCAGCCGACGCTTGCCGTAGATGTACTCGGCGTTCTCGCTGCGATCGCCCAGCGCCGCCGCGGCCGAGACCTCGGCGGTCACCTTGGGGCGCTCCACGGTGAGCAGCTCCTTCAGCTCGGCCTTGAGCTTCTCGGCGCCCGCCGGCGTGATGTAGAGCGTGCCCTTCGGCCGCGCGTCTTCCGCTTCGTCTTCGTCGCGCTCGAGCAGGCCTTCGTCGTCGGTGGGTTCAGCCTCGTCATCGTCGCGTCGGGGCGCCATGGCGCGCAGAGGTACCGCGAGACGTGACGTGGAGCCAGCCGGTCGTGCTATGCGCCCACCTCATGCGATGCCTCTCTCTGGCAGTGCTCGTGTGCGTCGGTGCCGCCTGCGACAAGGTGGACTACATCGAGATCGTGCCCGCCGACGTCGAGTTCCAGTCGCGCGGCGAGTCGAAGAACCTCTCGGCCCGCTGCATGTCGCGCGCAGGCAACCGCGCCGAGCGCGCGATGGTGGCCTGGCGCACCAAAGACCCCGAGATCGCCGAGATCGACGCGCGCGGCGTGCTCAAGCCGAAGAAGAGCGGCACCACCGAGGCGATCGCCCGCTACGAAGACGTCGAGGCGGCCATCCCCGTCCGCGTGTCCTTCGTCGAGAAGCTGCAGGTCCTCAACCCGGTGATCACCCTCACCGAAGGCGACGAGTCGGTGCCCATCCAGCTGAAATTCCTCGGCCTCAAGGACCGCGAGCTGGGCAAGCGGGGCGCCACCTACCAGCCGAAGGACAAGACCGTCGCCGCCATCGTCGGCGGGAACGCCGTGCTGCCCCTCGACCCCGGCAAGACCGTCATCGACATTCAGGTTGACGGCATCGCGGCGTCGGTGGAAGTGACGGTCGAAGCCGACAAGAAGACGAAAAAGAAGTGAGAGGACACACGCAGACCGAAAACAACAGGTGCGAGTCGCTAGCTCAGTTGGTAGAGCACCGGCCTTTTAAGCCGAGGGTCGGGGGTTCAAATCCCCCGCGACTCACCAATTTCGGCCCCATCGTCTAGAGGCCTAGGACGTGGCCCTTTCAAGGCTAAAACTCGGGTTCGAATCCCGATGGGGTCAACACAACACGCGGGCCCGGTGGCACAGCGCCACCGGGCTCGTCGTGTTTCTGGCCCTGCCCTTCTTCGGGTGCCCCAGCAGCGCCGAGCGGAGCCTGCAGCAGGGCCACCAGCTGGCGAAGAAGAGCCAGTGGGCCCAGGCGTCGTCTGCCTACGCCGCCGCCGCTGCCGCCGAGCCCTCGAGCGCCCAGGCGCACGCGCTGGTGGGCGTCGCGCAGCTGCGGTTGGGCGACGGTGCGCAGGCGGCCAGCGCCTTCGATCGGGCGCTGGCCCTCGAGCCCACCTCTGCGCCGGCGAGGCTCGGGCTCGCCGGCCTGGCCCTCGCGGAGCGCGACGCCGGCGCAGCGATCGCCTGGGTCGAGCCGCTCTCGACGGCCACCGCCTCGGCGGTGCGGTCCCGCGCGCTCCTGCTGCGCGGAGGTGAAGGAGACGCCGAGGCCGCCCTCGTCGAGGCGCGCGCCGCCCTGACCCTCGAGCCCGACCACCTCGAGGCCCGCTACCTCGAGGGCTCGGCGCTGCTGGCGTTGAGCCGCTACGCCGAGGCGCAGAGCCGCTTCGAAGACCTCGAGCGGCTGGCGCGACAGTCGCCGTTCGGAGCGTACGGCCTGGCCCGGCTCGCGGCCGCCCAGCGTCGCTCGACCGACGTGCTGCTGTACCTGAAGGCCGCCCGCGCAGCGGCGCGAGACGGTTGGCGACCGGCAGACGTTGCGGCCGACCCGGCGTTCGCCTTTCTTGTGGGCTCCCCCGCTTTCACCGACGTCGTTGGACCGTAGCCATGCTCCGCAACCTCTTCTGTGTCTTCATCGCCATCACGTGGACCACGGTGCTCTTCCCCGTCACCATCCTCGTGTCGCTCCTGACGCTCAACGTGTCGAACTCGCTGTTCGTGGTGCGCCGCATCTGGTCTCCGGTGCTGCTGTGGGCCGGCGGGGCCGAGTACACCGTGCGCGGCCTCGAGAAGGCCGACTTCACCAGGCCGGCGATCTACGTCTGCAACCACCAGTCCACGCTCGACATCCCCGCGCTGTTCGCCGCGCTGCCGGTGAACTTCCGCTTCGTCGCCAAGCAGCAGCTCAAGCACGTGCCCGTGCTGGGCTGGTACATGTCGATGGCCCAGTTCGTCTTCGTCGATCGCTCCAACCACAAGAAGGCCATTCGCTCGCTCGAGCTGGCGGCGCAGCGCATTCGCGGTGGCATCTCGATCGCCATGTTCCCCGAGGGCACCCGCAGCGACGACTGCTCGGTGATGCCGTTCAAGAAGGGGCCCTTCGCGGTCGCGATGAAGGCCGGCGTCCCGGTGGTTCCGGTGGTGATCGAGGGCTCTGGCAAGCTGATGCCGAAGAACTCGTGGAACATCACGCCCGGCCCGGTGACGGTGATGGTGGGAGAGCCGGTCGACCCCACGCGCTTCGGAGACGATCGGGAGGCGCTGATGAAGGCGGTGCGAGATCGCATCATCGATCTGTCGCTCGAGCTGGGCGGCCGGGGCGGCGACAAGTCCACCGTGGTGGCGATGAAGGGCCGCGAGGGCGTCGCGCGCGACCACCAGGCGACGGCATGAAGGCGCTCCTGATCGCCGCGCTCCTGGGCCTCGGCGCGTGCGTCACCACCTCGAGCGGGGCGCCCTTGTCTGCGAGGGAAAAGGCGCTGGTGGCGCTGCAGAAGGGCGACGCGGCGGGCGCGGTGAAGCTGCTCGACGTGCTCCACGCCGAGGCGCCCAACGATCTCGACGTGGCGCGGGCCTGGGCCGAGGCGCACGTGAAGAACGGCTCGGCGGCCGGGGTGCTGAGCCGGTTGGGCGCCGAAGACACCGCCGTCGCCCACTACGTGCGGGGCCTCATCCTCTTCGCGAACGCGAAGGAAGCCGGGGCCGCCGCCGTCGAGGCGTTTCGCCGCGCGGTCGAGAAGGCGCCCACCGAGGGCGAGCTCCACTACCGGCTCGGGCTGGCGCTGCTCGAGTCAGAGCAGTTCGAGGCCGCGCGCGAGAGCCTGGGGCGGGCCCTCGAGCGCTCACCCCAGAGGACGTCCTGGCACCTGCCCTACGCCAAGGCGCTCCATCGGGTGGGCCGCTCGCGTGACGCGACCGCCTCGGTGCGCCTGGTGGTGACGAGCGACTGCACGCCCCAGGAGGCGGCGACGGCCCGCGCGTTGATGGACGAGATCGCCGATCCGTTCGCGGGGTTCCCCAAGGCGGCGCGAGGGAAGCTCGATCAGGCGCTGGGGTGGCTGCAGGTCGCCGACGTGCCGCAGCAGGCGATCACCGAGCTCGAGGACATCGTGCGGGAATACCCAGACCTCGGCGTCGTACACGCCCTGCTTGGCCTCGCCGCCGCGCGGGTCGACGACGCCGGCCGGGCGATCGAGGAGCTCAAGCGGGCCATCGAGCTGTCTCCCGACGACGGCAAGGCCTACCTCTACCTCGCCGATCTCTACACGGCCCGGCAGCGCAGCGCACAGGCCAGAGAGCTCTACGAGAAGGCGCTCGAGAAGAACCCCACCATCGACGACGCGTGGTTCAAGCTGGGCGACGTCGCGCTCGAGCGTCAGGAGCTCGAGAAGGCCCGCACCGCCTTCCGCACCGCGGTGCGCCTGCGCCCCGACAACTGGTTCGCGCGCGGCAAGCTGGCGCTGGTGTACCAGCTCGAGAGCAACTGGCCCGCCGCCGATCGGGAGCTCAAGTCAGAGCTCGAGCAGCGCCCCGAGAACCTCGAGGCGGTGCTGCGGCTGGGGCTCTTGCACACCGAGAAGTACCTCAAGGCGAAGGTGGCCACCGATCGCCAGGCAGCCAGGGTCGAGGCCTCGAAGTGGCTGGCCCAGGTCCTCGAGCAGCAGCCAGAGAACGCGCTGGCCTCTCGAGCGCTCGAGCGCGTCAACCAGCCCTGATTCGGCTAGGCTCGGGTCCGTGGACGAGAACGACGACCAGGGACGGCCGAGCTTCGACCCATCGGGCCTCGAGCTCGATCTGCCGCCGCCTCCTTCGGCGACCAAGAGCGACCCCGGCATGCGGGCCGTGCGATCGGCGATGCGCGATCAGCCGCTGTCTGCCGAGCCGAAGAAGAAGATCGACAAGGCGGTGATCAAAGAGGGCGCGGTCGACACCCTGCTCAACTCGGTGTCGATCCTCTCCGAGATGGCCGAGGACTTCCGCACCTCGGACCGGTTCTTCAAATACAAGGCCGGCGTGTTGTTGACGTGGCTGATGCTGTCGCTCACCAGCGTGGGCGTGGCCTGCGGCACCCAGGGCCCGAGCAACGACATCAACGCCGTGCTGGTGGTGGGCGGCGACGCCACGCACCCCATCTACCTGGTGAAGAACGACTCCCTCGAGCGCTGGCAAGACGTCGAGGTGCTGGTGAACGGAAAGTTCCGCGCCACCCTCGCCACCATGGACGCCAACGGCGGCTCGATCGCCCTCTCTCCGGCGGTGCTGTTCGACGAGACGGGCGCCAAGGCGCCTGCGAGCCTGGTGATCCAGGACATCGTGCTCACCGTCAGCGAGCCCAACGAGTCGGTCACGCTGCTCAGCGGCGGCGTTCGGCCGAAGTAGGCCTCAAGAAGCCGCGAGCGCGTCGGCGACCGAGACCAGCGTCACCACGTCGTCGGCCCCCTGCGGCAGCTCAGGGAGCGCGATGGCGGTCGCGCCCTCCCCCGCCCGCTTCTGCAGCTCTCCCAGGAGCGTCAAGTCTCGCACCGCCGCCAGCTGCTCCGTCTCGGCCAGGCGGGTCAGCTTCGGCAACCCGGTGAGCACCGCCGCGCTGGCGCCAAAGGGCGCCGACGGCATCGGCCGCCCCGCGTCGGTGGCGTGGCTGCGGTTGAGCACGAACGCTCGAAACGGGAGCGCCAGCTCGCGGGTCTTGTCGTGAAAGAACGACGCCTCGGTCAAGGCCGCGGGCGCAGGCGACGAGACGAGCAGGAAGGCCACGTCGTCGCTCGACAGGAAGCGGCGCATCTCGTTCACGTCGACGTTGAGCGACTGGAAGATGCTGGTGAAGGTGCCGATGAAGCCGACGAACTCGTGCGCGAACTCCTCGCCGAACACCGCCCCGAGGATCTTCTCGATCACCCGCGACGCGGTGCGGGCCACCAGGCTGTCCGAGCGGGGCAGGAAGGCCGAGATGGCGCGCGAGTCCACCAGGCCAGACAGCCGCCGGGGCGCCTCGAGGAAGTCGAGGGCGTTTCGCGAGGGCGGCGTGTCGAGCACGACCAGATCGTACTGGCCCGCGTGCACCAGGCGGTGGAGCGCCTCCATGGCGGTGTACTCGTGCATGCCCGCCACCATGGTGCTGACCTGCTGGTAGATGCGGTTCGACAAGATGCGCTGCGCGTCGGCGTCGCTCTTCACCAGCCGCCGCACCGCGCCGTCGGACACGAGCTTGATGTCGAGCATCCACGCGTCGAGGGTGCCGGTGGTGATGCCGGCGGCGTCTGATCGATCTTTGGGGATGCGGACCGGATCGGTCGGGTTGCGCGACACCCCCAGCGTCTCGGCGAGGCGGCGCGAGGGGTCGATGGTGAGCACCAACACCCTGCGCCCGGCCCGCGCCGCGGCGATCGACAGCGCGGCGGCGGTCGTCGTCTTGCCCACGCCTCCAGCGCCGCAGCAGACGATCACCTTCTTCGTGCGGAGCAGTTCTCCGACGCGCACCTGGCTCATCGTCAGGCGCCTCCAGTCGGCAGCGGCAGCGGCGTGGCGACGTCGAGGAGCCCGGCCATGGCGGCGATCAGCCCCTCGTGCGGCAGCTCGGGCATCACGAAGATCGGCAGCGCCGTGTGGCTGCGGAGGCGGGCCAGCTCACGGTGCGCGACCAGGGGCTTCTTGAACGCCTCGCGCCCCAGCCACCCGTGCTGATCGACCAGCGGGCCCAACCCTTCGCGCTCCTCCGCGGTGAACGGGTCGGCCGGCATGCGGTTCACCACCACGCCGCCCACCGGCATGCGGGTCTTCTTGAGGCCCTCGATCAGCTCGAGGCACTCGCTCACCGGCAGCGTCTCGGGGAGCGTGACGATCCACGCCGAGGCGAGCTTCGGATCGTTGAGGTACGTCTGGCCCTCTTTGAGCGCGGCGGCGATCGGCCCACCCGGCACCAGCTTGAGCAGCGTCTCGGGCAGGCCGGTCAACGAGAGCGTGTGGCCGGTCGCCGGCATGTCGATGAGGATCAGCTCGTGCGTCGGGTTGGGGCCCGTCTTCTGGCGCAGCGCCGAGAGCAGCTGAAAGAAGACGCCCATCTCGCGAAACGAAGGGCCCGCCGAGAGGAGCCGGCGGAGGGCGTCGCTGCCGAGCGCGGCGCGGGCGATGGTGCCCGAGCGCAGCACCGACTTGAGGAAGAGCTCCTGGCCGGTGCGGGCGAGCAGCACCGCGCCGTGAATGTTGGGCTCGATCAGCTCCGGGTGCTGGGGCAGCCGCTCGCGGTTCCAGTGGCGGGCCAGCGGCGAGTAGTCGTCGCCCTCGTCGCCGACCTCGGTGACGAGCACGCGCTTGCCGCGCTTCGCCGCGAGCTTTGCCAGGGCCGCCGTCATCACCGAGCGGCCGACTCCGCCCTTCCCCGTGATGAGCACGACACGTTTGTTGACCAGCTCGTCCAGGGCGCAGCCTCGCAGACCCTGAATGTACCCAAGGCGCCGTCGAATCCGTGAGAATTCTCGGGCGGGGAAAGGGGCCGCCGCGCGGGTACGATGACCACCTGGTGACGATTCCTTTCCTGCCCGAGTGGGTGCGGCCCGTGCGCTTCGGCGTGCTGGCCGCGGTGCCGCTGCCGGCGGGGGTCGAGCCCGTGCACGAGGCGGTCCTGGCCGCGCTGCACCCGAAGGAGCAGGCCCTGGCGCTTCAGGAGCGGGGGCGCCGGCAGATCGAGGTGGCCGGTGGGCGCCTGGCGTGGCGCGCGGCCGCGGCGGCCCTCGGCGTCGACGTCTCGAAGTGGGCGCTGCTGTCAGACTCGGCGCGGGCGCCGTTGTCTCCGCCCGGGCTGATCACCTCGCTCACCCACAAGGAGGATCTCGCCCTGGCGCTCGTCGGCCCCAGTGACGCGGGGCTCGTGGGCGTCGATCTCGAGGGCGGGCTGCGCGATCGCTCCTCGATCATGACGCGGGTGTGCCGGCCCGAGGAGCTCGTCGAGGTGCAGGCCCTGCCGGAAGCCGACCGCTGGCCGAACGTGATGCTGCGCTTCGCGGTGAAGGAGGCCGTGTACAAGGCCCTCGCGCCCCGCCTGGGCCGGTTCTTCGGCTTTCAGGCCGCGCGGGTCGACGTGCTGTCGCGAGAGCAGGTTCGCGTCGAGCTGTTCCTCGAGGCGACCGACCCCCGGTTCGAGCTCGAGGTCGAGCTGCTGTGGCTCGACGCGCACCGGGTCGTCGCCATGGTGCGCGCGCGCTGACGCGCCGTTCAGGACCGCAGCGACGCCGCCAGGCGCGTCAGGCCGTCGTCGAGGCTCACCTTCGGGGCGTACCCGAGCTCGCGCTTGGCGGCGCTGATGTCGAACCACTGCGCGTGCGACAGCTCGCTCGCCCCGAAGCGGGTGATCAGCGGCTCCTTCTCGACGCCGAAGAGCCAGTACGCGCCCTCCATCATCGCGCCGACGGCGTACGCCAGCCCGGCGGGAATCGGCTTGCCCACCGGCCCCTGCCCTGCGCACGCGAGCATGCGGTTGGCCATCGTCCACACCCCGATCGGCGCGTCGTCGCTGACGAAGTACGCCTTGCCGCCGAGCGGAGCCCCTTCGCGCAGCCGCGCCGCCGCCAGCAGGTGCGCGTGGACGCAGTTGTCGATGTAGATGGTGTCGCACTTCGGGTCGCGCGCGCCGATCTGGCGCAGGCGGCCGGTCTTCGCGCGCGCGATCAGGCGCGGCAGCAGGTGGCGATCGCCGGGGCCCCAGATGAAGTGCGGGCGCAGCGCGATCACCTTGAGCGTGTCGTCCGACGCGGCGAGCGCGCGCTGCTCCGAGATGGCCTTGGTGCGGGGGTAATGGGCCGTGAAGTGCGTCGCGTAGGGGATCGACTCGGTCGCCCCCTCGATGTCCTCGGTGCCGTGCACCACGCTGGGCGAGCTGGTGTGGATCAGCACCGGCACCTTCATCGCCCTGCACCCGGCGATGACGTGGTCGGTGCCGGTGACGTTGATCGCCTCGTACTCCTTCGGATCACCCCACCCGCCCGCCTTCGCCGCGGTGTGAAAGACGACGTCGACGCCCTCACAGGCCGCGGCCGTCGCAGCCGCGTCGGTGATGTCGCCCCGAATCGTCTCGGCGCCGGCGGCCCGCAGCTCGGGGTAATCGCCGCGCGCCAGCACCCGAACAGCGTCGCCGCGCGCCAGCAGGGCCCTCACCAGGTTGCTGCCCAGGAACCCGCCTCCACCCGTCACCATCGCCTTCATCGCCCGAGCCCCTTCTTCGTCGCCCACACGGCGAGCCGTTCCCGCTCGATCTTCGCGTTGTGGCGACGGTCCACCGGGAACTCCCCCGGGTAGACGTAGACGTGCGCCACGCGCCTGGTCGTCTCGTGCCTGGCCGCCAGCTCCTTCACGGCCTGCACGAGGGCGCCGTCGGTCGGGCCCTGCTCGGCCTCGCGCTCCAGCAGCAGCACCGGAACCTGGGCCCCCGCCGGGCCCACGCCCACGAGCGCCGACCGTCGCACCGCCTCGTGCTGGTTGATCACCTCTTCGACCGGCGTGGTGAAGAGCGTGCCCGAGGCCGTCACCACGCGGTGGCCCTTCCTCCCGCACATCCACAGGCGCCCGATCTCGTCGAGGTAGCCGACGTCGCCCATGCGGTGCACGACGCGGTCGCCGTCCTGGATCTTGGCCAGCTTCGTCTGCTCGGGCCGCGCCCAGTACTCGCGCGTCACCACCGGGCCGGCCACGGTGATCTCCCCCACGACCCCCTGCGGCACCTCGCGCGCCTCGGCCCAGGTGGCGATGGGCGCGTCAGAGATCTCGATCACGCGGACGGTGATCTCGGGCACGGGGCGGCCGACGCAGACGCCCTTGCCCTGCATGGCGAGCTTCCCGGTGTCGGCCAGCACCTCGTGGCTCCCGATGCTCGCGACCGGGAGCGACTCGGTGGCGCCGAAGGGCGTGAAGATCTGCGCGTCAGGCCCCAGCAGCTTCGTCAGGTTCTCGAGCACGTCCACCCGCACGGGCGCGCCGGCGGACAACACCCGCTTGAGGCCGGGCAGCCTCACCCCGTGTGCCACACCGTAGCGCCCCAGGTTGTCGATGAGCGCTGGCGAGCCGAACATCGAGGTGCACCCGTGCGTCGTCATCGCGTCGATCAGCTTCCTGGGGTCGGCCTTCGCGGGGAACCGGAAGTCCATGTCGGGGAGCACCGCCGTCATGCCGAGCGCCGGGTCGAACAGCGCGAAGAGGGGAAACGTCGGCAGGTCGATCTCACCGGGGGTGATGCGGTAGGCGTCGCGGATCAGCCTCACCTGCGCGTCGAAGATCTCGTGCGAGTACACCGCGCCCTTGGGGATGCCGGTGGAGCCCGAGGTGAAGAGGATGGCGGCGGTCTCGCCCTTCGCCGGATCCACCATCGGGTAGGGCTCGTCTTTGCCCAGCGCCTTCACCTCGTCGAGCGAGTGGCCACCCCACAAGAAGCGACGCCCGACGGTCACGTTCGCCTTCACCGTGCGAAACGGCCCGGGGAACAGCAGCCGCGCGACGTGCGCCGCGGGAACGCCAATGAAGGCGTCGGCCTTCACCTCGTCGAGGCACGCCAGCAGCGCCTTGCGGCCGATGCCCGGGTCGATCGCCACCATCACCGCGCCGACCTTGAAGATCGCGAAGACGAGCGGAAAGAACTCGAAGCTCGGCGGAGCGAGCAGCACCGTGCGCGCGCCCCGCGTCACGCCGATCGCCGCGAGCCCGTGGGCGATGCGATCGCTCAGGGTGTCGAGCTGGCCGAAGGTCATCGTCCGCCAGCCCCCCTTCCCGTCGGGCGCGATGATCGCCGGCCGGGCCGGGTCGAGGCGCGCCATCGCCGGGAGGTGCGAGGCGATGTTGGTGCTGAGCTTCGGCTGCAGGGGCGCGCTCATGACGCCGCGGGAGCCAACGGGTGCCTACCGAGGAAGGTCTTCATGAGGGCGATGATCTCGTCAGGCGCGTCTTCGAGCACGTAGTGGCCCGCGTCCTCGAAGACATGCACGTCGGCGCCCGGCAGGCGCTTTCTCCACTCGGCGAGGAAGGCGTCGTCGAACACGAAGTCCTTCCGGCCCCAACAGATGAGCATGGGCACGTCCTTGAACTGCCCGAGCTTGTCCGAGACCTCCTGCACCACCGGCCAGCTGCGATCGCCGGGCGCGAGCGGAATGTCTTCGACGAAGCGCTGCACCGCGATGCGGTTGGCCCACGAGTCGTAGGGCGCGAGGTAGGCCTGCTTCACCAGGGGCGTCATGCGGCCCGGGCGCGTCGAGCACAACAGGTTGGCGCCTCGGGAGAAGGCGTTGAAGGCCCGCACCGGCACGGGGAAGAACGGCGCGTAGCGCACCACGCCGATCTGCCACGGCAGCCTGGCGCCCTGGGGGAGACCGAACCCTGCGGTGTTGAGCACCACGAAGCGCTTCACCAGGCCCGGGTTCTTCGTCGCCCACGCCATGCCGATCATCCCGCCCCAGTCGTGCAGGACCAGGGTGACGTTCTTCGTGATGCCGAGCGACTTCAGCAGCGCGTCGAGGTCGGCCACGCGGCGCTCGAGCACGTACGGGTACTCTGCGTCGGAGGGCTTGTCAGAGAGCCCACACCCGACGTGATCGGGCACGATCACCCGGTACTGACCCGAGAAGGCGCTGACCAGGTGACGCCAGTAGAAGCTCCAGGTGGGGTTGCCGTGGAGCATCACCAGCGTCTCGCCCTGGCCCTCGTCGAGGTAGTGCATGCGCACGCCGTTGCCGGTGTCGAAGAACCGGCCCTGCCACGGGTACAGCGAGCGATACGGGGTGATGTCGAAGGTCATGTCATTCACCACTGAACTCCCAGCATGAGGCAGTTGAGACCGCTACCGATGCCCAGCAGCGCGATGCGCTGACCGGCGTGAAGAAAGCCTGCTTCGTCGGCCATGGCGGCCGTGGTGGGCAACGAGACGGTGCCCATGTTCCCGAGCCGCGCGAACGTCGAGAAGTCCTTCGACTCGGGCACGCCGATGGTCGAAAGGATGTCGCGGCGGTTCGCGGCGCCCACCTGGTGACAGATGACGCGATCGACCTCCTCGCGTCGCCAGCCCGAGGTCGACAGCAGCCGGTCCCAGGTCGCGCGACCGAGCTCCACGCCGTGCTCGAGCACCTGCGAGGCGTCCGTCTCCATCACGTTCGCGCGCTCACCCAGCAGCCCGGCCGACGGGCCCCAGCGGCAGATGCGGTGGTGGGCCGGCGCCGACAGCGCGACGCCTGCGACGAGGCGATGCTCGTTGGCCGAGAAGTCCGCCGCGGTGAGGAGCACGGCGGTCGCGCCGGAGCCCCCCGTCATGGTCGCGAGCCCCAGGCGGTAGCGCTCGATCGTCGGCTCGCGGTTCATGCGTTCGATGGTGGCGTCGACGATCTCTCGCGAGCTCTCGGCCGAGACGACCAGCCCCGCGCGCAGCTGGCCCAGCTCGATGCGGTTGGCCAGCTCCACCATGCCGTTCATCACCCCCAGGCACGCGTTCGAGACGTCGAAGACCTGCGCCTCGGGTCCGGTGCCGAGGGCGGCGGCCACCGCGCAGGCCGTCGCGGGCTCCAGGTTGTCTCTGCAGACGCCGGCATAGATGACGGCGCCGAGATCGTCGGGCGAGACCCCTGCCCGCTCGAGCGCGCGCTGGCCCGCGCGCGCGGCCACCGACGCCATCGAGGTGCCCGGCGGCCACTGGCGCCGCTCGCGAATGCCGGTGAGCGCCTCGAGCTGCCCTGGGGCGATCTTCAGGGCCTCATGAATGGGCGAGAGCCGCGCGTCGAGCTCCGCCGACGTGACGATCTCTCCCGGCAGCTCGTAGGTGATGGCCTCGACGTTCACCTTCGACCAGCGCATCACGTCACCTCCGGCACCAGGCGCACGGCGAAGTCCTTCATCGCGTAGATGACCTTGCCGTCACAGATCAGCTGCCCGTCGGCGATCACCACCGGCCTGGCCCCTTCGACGACCTGCTTCACCTGCGCCTGCACCTGCACCAGCCCGTTCGTCGGCACCACTTGCCCCCGGTACTGCCAGACATGCGGCTGACCGACGGCCATCGACTGGAGCCGGTGTGAGGCCACGAGGCCTCCGAACCGTTCGCGCGCGTACACCAACAGCAACTGCTGCAGCGCCTCGAGCCCGAGCGAGCCGGGCATCACGGGATCCTGGAAGAAGTGGGCCTGGAAGAACCACTCCGCGGGGTCGACCCGCTTGTGCCCTGCGACGAAGCCAAGGCCGTGCGCTCCGCCATCGAGCCGCAGCGCGTCGATGGCGTCGATCATCGCGTAGCCCTCGCCGGGCAGTCGGAGTCCGCCGGAGTCTCCAGGCGCAGGACTCAGGGCGAATGCCCGCCCCCGCTCGAGCGCCCACGGCGCGCCGCCACGCACGCCCACCTGCTGCGCGAGCGCTGCCGGAGGGAAGAACCCAAAGCCGGTGTGGCCGCCGTAGACGAGCCCGGCGCGGTCGCTGACGTCGAAGTCGAACTCCTGCAGGAGCATGCCGCCGGCGCGCGAGACCTTCGTCAGCCTCGCGCGCATGGTGAGGGTGCCCACGTCAGCGAAGACCTCGCGCTCGACCTTTGCGGCGCCGTCGAGGTTGCGGAACGAGAGCACCTCGTTCGTGGTCAGCGCCGAGCCGACGTACGCCGCCAGGAAGCCGCAGGGCTGCAGCGCGGCCTCGAGCAGCACCGAGAACGGCATCGCCTTCTGGCGGTTCGCCCCGAAGTACCAGGCGTCGCGCGGCACGTCGTACTCACAGGTGAGCCAACCGCCTGGCTCCATCACCAGGGGCGGGGGCTCGCAGCCAACGACGCGATCGATGAACCGGAACGGATCGCGTGGCAGCCGGGCCAGGCGCCGCGCACTCGAGTCGAAGGGCGCGTACGCCGGGCCGAAGCACTTCGAGGGCGCTCCTTCGCAGTATTCGATGATCTGCTCTCGAGAGAACACCACGTCGGCCGGCTTCGGCGCGCGCGCCCAGATGGCGTCGAGGCGCTCCTTCGTCAGCCCCTTGATGCACACCGACATGCCCTCCATCTGCACCACGTGCTTGCCGTCAGCGAACATCGACGCGGTGGCGATGACGAAGGGCTCAGGGCCGTACCCGAGCCGATCGATCTCGACGCGGTACTGCACATTCTTCGTCGTCGGGAGCACCTGCCCGCGGCACTTCAGCTGGCTCGGTTGCCCGAGCACCGGCGCGTAGTGGAGATCGACGTCGGCGGCGTCATCGACCCAGCCCAGGCGCAGCAGCAGCACGCGCAGGGTGTGCAGACAGCACTCGTACATCAGCGTGCCGGGCATCACCGGGTCGTCCGAGAAGTGGCAGGTGAGGTACCAGGCGTCGGGCGAGACGTCGTGCTCGCCCAGCACCAGCCCGAGCCCGGCCGCGCCGCCGCGCGTGTCGAGCTCGAGGATTCGATCGACCAACTGCATGCGTCCCGTCGGCAGCCGCAGCGCCGGAGACAAGGTGCGAATCGGGAACTCGAGCTGGAAGGCGGCCCTGAGGTCGCCTCGCCGGAGCGCCTCGACCTTCGCCTCGTCGAGGGTCTCGACGCCGTGGGGCGCCAGGGGGGTGGCCGGAGCCTTCGCGGGCGCCACCTTCTTCGCCTCGGCGACGATGCCCTTGCCCTGGTCCAGCTGCTCGGCGCTGAAGAAGCCGGCGCACCCGTCATACATGGTGATGAACGGCTCACCGGCGATGGCGCCGTCGAAGCGGAAGAAGAAGAGCCAGGTGTCGCCCTGCCGCACGAAGCGATCGATGCGGATGTCGTAGCGAATCACCTCGCCCACCCGCGGGAGGTCGCGGTGGAAGACGATCTTCGCGTCGAGCAGCCGGTAGACGCGCTCACCCTTCGTCTGCAGATCGATGCCCAGGTAGGCGGACAAGAAGAGATCGGCCTGGCCTGCCTCGACGCTGATGCACACCGGCACGCGACCGCCGTCGAGGTACCAGGCGCCGGGGGTCACGTCGTGCTCGGTCACCACGCGCCCTGAGGTGAGGCTGCCGGGTTCGCCCTCGACCTCGGTGATCCGATCGACCAGCATCAGCGGCTCAGTCGGCAGCCGCACCCGGGTCGGGTAGCCGTCAACAGCGGCGAAGGCAGGCCCCAACACCTTCGACAGCTTCCCGGCCGCGAACTCGAGGCACGCGGAGCGATCGAACGCCGGCGGCGCCGCTCCGACCGAGGGCTGCACGGGAGCGCCCGGCTCGACCAGGGCCTGCAGCTGCACCAGCAACCGGGTCTGGAGCGCCATCGACTGCTCGGCCACCTGCAGATACGCCTCGTGGGCGCGCGCCGTCGCGGTCGAGGTCTTCAGGAAGTCAGTGAGGGAAGTGGAGTTCATCGAGACCATGACGGGCGTCGCGCCCACCGCGACCTGGCCTTCAGGCGCGGGGACCAGCATCGGGACGACCGCGAGGGTCGGCGAAGGGCGCGCTGGCGCGGTCGGCGGGCGGCCCGGGAGCGGAGGGACCTCGAGCGGCGCGCCACCAACCACGATCCGCGCGCGCTTCGTCGAGTCCGCGGTGCGCAGCGTGGGGGCCTTCGCGTACAGCGGCCCGAGCTCGAGCCTTCGACCTGCCTCGAGGAGCTTCGCTGCCGCCTGGAGCAGAGAGACGTAGCCGTCCTGCCCTCGCTGGCAGGCCGCGACCGCCAGGTGGGGGCGCGCACCGAGGATTCGGCCGATCATCCGGGTGCACGAGCCCTGCGGCCCCGGCTCGACGAAGACCCGCACCCCGTCGGCATAGGCCTGCTCGATCAGCGCCGTGAAGTCGAAGCCGTGCATCGCGTTGGCGACGATCGAGGCGGCGCAGCGCTCGGTGGTGACCTCGTACGAGCGCGCCCACGCGGCGCTGTAGAACCGAACGCCGGGCGGCGGCGTCGTCGGGAGCAGGTGGAGCGCGCGGTAGTCCTCCTGCACGGGCGCGATCGCCGGCAGATGAACGAACGGCACGCCGTCGAGGAACACCGCGGCGCCGCCGAGACGGCCGACGACCGCGCGAACGTCATCGCGTCGCCCCCCGATGACACATTCTCCCGGTGCGTTGACGATGAGCAGCGTCGCGGTGCCTGAGAGCGCCGGCCGGATCTCGTCCTTCGAGCGCATCACCAGCGCGACCGCCCACTCGGCGTCGTCACCAAAGGCCGCGCGCAAGACGGTGCCGTCGCTGGTCAGCTGGGTGCGGAAGAGCGCGCTCTCGAGCGTGCGCCGGAACATGGTGTCGCGATCGCGCCAGGCCCTCGACGCGAACAGCCCCGCCGACTCACCCAGGCTGTAGCCCATGTACGCCTGCGCGGAGACGCCCAGCAGCTTCAGCGCGTCGTGCACCACGAGGCCGTGCGTCACCTGCCGCACGATGATCTCGGCGAGCCCAGCGGGCCCCGCGGCGAGCTCGGGGAAGAGGTGGCGCGAGAAGTCGTGCACCTCGCGGCCCAGCTGCTCCAACACCTGCGGCAGCGCCAGCGGCAGCGTCTCGCCCATGCCCTCGAAGTGGCTGCCGGAGCCGGGGAAGACGAAGGCGAGCTCCCCGTCGATCGGCGTCGGCGCCGGTCGGCCCGCGCGGAGCTGCCGCAGCAGCTCGTCGGCCGAGGTCGCGACGAAGGCCGTGGGCGCGATGGGTGTCGGGGCGCGCTGAAACCAGGTGGCGGCGAGACGATCGATCGACGCGGAGCGGTTGGCAGAGACCAGCGCCGACAGGTCCTCGCGCGTCGCCGCGTCGACCAGGAACAGCCCGGCAGGCCGCGAGCCCTCGAAGATCGACGAGGGCACGCCCGCAGGCGCCTCTTCCAGCGCGACGTGCAGCGCCGTGCCATCAAACCCGAGGCTGCTGACGCCGAGCCGTCGAGGCGTGGAGCCCGCGCTCCAGATCGCCGCGCGCCTTCCCTTCCCCTGCCCTCGAACCCGGTGCCTGAGGCTGAGGCTCCCCTCGACGACCGCGACGAGCCCTGCTGCCGCACCGGGAACACCGAGCTGATCGTTCAGCCCATCAGCCGCGCGGAGCGTCGCGGGCGGCGCAGTCCCCGCCTCACGCCACGCGCGCGCGACCGCGTCCTGAGGGCGCTCGACGACCGACGCGCCGAAGCCGCGGATCACCGCCGAGATGGCGTCACCGGCCCGCGTGGCGTCGCCCAACCGCTTCAGCACCACCGCGGCCGCGCCATCGGCGGGCAGCCCGCCGCGCCCCAGTTCCTCGGCAGCCAGCACCCGGCGGAGATCTCCGGCCAGCTCGACCGCGCCGACGATCATGCAGTCGACCTCGCCGCGCTGAAGCAACCGCGCCGCCACCTCGAGCGCGCGCAGCCCGCTTCCCTCCTCGGCCTGTACGCCGAAGCTCGGCCCACCCAGTGACAGCTCGCGCGCGAGCCGGCTGGTGACGATGCCGCCCAGGGCGCCCAACACCCGCTGGGCATCGAGCGGCGCCGAGAGCCTCGCCTTGACGTCCTTCAGCCACCCTTCGAGCTCCCGCTCGGTCACGTCGAGGCCGGCCGCGGCCAGCGACGAACGGGCGTGGCGCTCCAGCACCCAGCGGAGGTGAAAAGAGGTCGTCTCGAGGTCGAGGCCGAGCCCGACGACGGCGCCGACCCGCGGGTGCGGCCCGGGCCCCAGCCCGCCCGCGTCTGCCACCGCGTTCGCGGCGACCTCGAGCATCAACAACTGCTGCGGCAACACCGACGGCAGCTCGAGCGGCGGCACCTTGAAGCGCCCGATGGGGATCTCGAGCGCCTCGATCCACGCGCCCTCGAGCGCGCGCCCCGCCTGCGTCTTCCAGCGGGTCGCAGGCCGCGCCGTGAGGGCCGAGCCACCCCCAAAGAGCGTCGTGCCGAAGGCCTCGACCGAGGCGAGCGCGCCCACGTGCACGCCAAGCCCGACGATGGCGATGGGCTCTGCGTCCTGCGCGGCCGGCACCTGCGCAGACGCACCCGGCGCGTACTCCTCGAGCAGCACGTGCGCGTTGATGCCGCCGAAGCCGAACCCCGAGACGGCGGCGCGACGTGGCCCCTGGCCCTCCCACGGGCGCGGTCGCTCGAGCACCTGCAGCGGCGCGGCCGACGCGAGCACGTCGTGGGCGTTGGCGTTGGGCGGCAGCGTCTGGTGGGTGATGGCGCCGATCACCTTGCTCAGGCCTGCCATGCCCGCCGCGGTGAGGAGGTGGCCGACGTTGCTCTTCACCGAGCCGATGACCGGCGCGGCACCACCGAACAACGTCTTGAGGCTGTGGAGCTCGACCTGATCGCCCCGCGGGGTGCCGGTGCCGTGACACTCGACGAGCTGAACGTCATCAGGCGACCAACCCGCCATCGCATAGGCGGCCCGCATCGCGCGCAGCTGACCCTCGGAGTCCGGCGACAGCAGGCTCCCACCGACGTCGTTCGAGAGCCCGATGCCTCGAATGACGGCCAGCACCCGATCGCCGTCACGCTCGGCGTCTTCGAGGCGCTTGAGCAGCGCCAGGCCGCCGCCCTCCCCCACCACCAGCCCGTCAGCGTGAGCCGTGAACGGCGCGCACACGCCGCTCGGCGAGAGCGCCTGCAGCTGGGTGAAGCCGATCTGCGTGTAGAGCTGCTGCGGGAGCGACACGCCGCCAGCCAGCACCGCGTCCACCCGGCCGGCCTCGAGCTCCAAACACCCCAGGTGCAGCGCGTAGAGCGACGAGGCGCACGCGGCGTCGAGGGTGAAGCTGCCACGGCCGAGGCCGAGCGCCTTCGCCATCACGCCGATCGGCCACGCCGAGGGGAAGGCCTCGCGGGGATCGGCCTCGGGGGGCGCGCTCCCCGGGAAGACCGCCTCGAAGAACACCTGCTCGGACAACGCCGAGGCGCCATCGGTGGGCAGCGCGATGTTGGCGACGATCGCCGAGGTGCGCGCGCGATCGATCTTCGCGCCGGCCGCGCTCCTGAACGTCTGCACCGCCACGTCGAGCGCCAGTCGCACCAGCGGCGTCAGCGGAGCGCCATCGAGCGCGAGCCCCTCGAGCTCGGGCTCGAAGGGATCGAGCACGCACGCCCTTCGGGAGCGCGCCTGGTCGAGGCCCCCCGACGCGCGCACCACCGCTGACGCGTCGATCGGCCAGCGCGAGGCCGGCACGTCGCGCGCCATCGCTCGGCCCTCGGCCACGACGCGCCACAACGCGTCGACCGACGGCGCGCCGGGGAACCGGCCTCCCAGGCCCACGATGGCGATGGCGCGGCGCGACGTCATGCCAGGGGCGTGGTCGTCTGCAGGGGCTGTGAATCGGCCGTGAACGCGCGCGTGAGGCTGGCGCTGACGGTGCACTCGTAGCCCTCGAGCTGCGCGGCCAGGGCGCCCGAGGCGTCGATCAAGTCGACGTCCGCGGTGACGATGGCGCCGTCGACCGAGCGCACCCGGATGATGGCCTTGACGTCACCCGGGGTGAACGGGCGGACCACCCGCACCCCGCCGAGCTTCGAGGGCAGCGACGGCGCCCCGAGCTGGGCCCGGGCCCAGACGATCATCGCCTGGAAGACGCCGTCGACGCAGAGCGGGTCGAGCGCCCACGCCTGCGACGGGCCGGGCACCAGCCGCTCCGAGGTGGCGTGCGTCTTGAGCGTCAGCGCCATGCCGGCCTCGCCGAGCCCTTCGATCGATCGCAGCGCCCAGAGGCTGGGGCCGTGGAAGAGCTGGCTCGCGTAGAGCTCGCTCACGGGGGTCGGGAACGAGGGCGCCGAGACGATCTTGAGGCGCTCCGACACGCGAGGCGCTGCGTGCAGCACCGCCAGCCCACGCACGTGCACCACGTCTTTCCGGTTGCGCAGCTCGAGCGGAATCACCGTCTTCCCCTCGCGCGCTTCGGCCCGGCCCGCCCACACCGAGAGCTCCTCGCGGTCGCCCTCGAACGAGATGCCCCGGAGCACGCGCACGTCTTCGAGCTCGATCGCGGCCGCGCCGTCACCCAGCGCGCGCCCGGCCTGCAGGAACCACTCGAGCGTCATCGCGAACGGCAGCACCTCTTTGCCGTTGAGGCGGTGATCGGCCAGCACGGGCCAGGAGCGCTCGACGCGCGAGGTGCGCACCAGCGCCCAGCCGGCCTCGGCGGCGTCACCGAAGCCCGCCCCCAGCACCACCTCGCGCGGCCCCGACGCATCGACGCGGAGCTCATCGACGAAGGCCTGCGCTCCGGTCTGGAGCGGGATGAGGGAGATGCCCTCGGCCTTGAAGGTCGCCTCGAGCGACGGCGTCACCATGCCGCCGGCCCACGGGCCCCAGTCGAGCGCGACGACGCGGCACGCCGGCCGCTTGAGCGCCTCGGCCTGGGCGATCGACACCAGGGCCTGGTTGGCGAGCGCGTAGTCCGACTGTCCTTTGCGGCCGAACCGACCGCTCACCGACGAGAACAGCCCCACCACCGTGAGCGGGTCGGCCCGGGTCGCCTCGAGCAGGGCGCGGAGCCCGGCGATCTTCGGGTCGAGCACCTGATCGAAGTCGTCGTCACGCTTGTCCTCGATGCGCTTGTCGCGGAGCACCCCGGCGCCGTGCACCAGGCCACGAATCGGCCCCAGGTTCGCGCGCGCGTCGGCCAGCACGGCCTTCACCGCGTCGAGATCTCGCACGTCCACCTGCCGGTACTCGGCCTTCACGCCGATCGCGCGCGCCGCCTCGAGGGTCGAGCGAATGTCGCGAGAGGCCAGCACCAGCCGGCACGACTCGGCGAGCTGCCGCGGGCTCGGGCGGCTCCCGGCCGGGGCCTGATCGACGAGGGCCTTCTTGATCGCGGCCTCGTCTGGAGCGGCGGCGAGCCACGCGGGCTCGTCAACCGGCGCCGGGGAGCGTCCCAGCAGCAGCAGCGTCGCGCCCGACGCTCGGGCGAGCTCACGCGCACAGTCGGCGGTGACGCCGCGGGCGCCGCCGGTCACGACGACGACGTCGCCCGGCTTCAGCGGGAGCGCGCCACCCTGCACCTCTGCTTCGCGCAGCCCGAGGGTCACCCGCCCCGCAGGGCCCAGGCCGAGCTCCGAAGGGCCGGCGTTGGCGAGCTCGTCGATCAGGGCCTGCGCGGCGTCGTCGGCCGACCAGTGCGCCGAGACGTCGAGGGAGCGACAGCGCACCTCGGGCCACTCCAGGGACAGGGTCTTCACCAGGCCGCCCAGCGCGCCAGCCAGCGGGTGCGCGTCGAGCGCGGTGCGCCCGAAGCCGAAGGCGCCGTCCCGGCGACTGACGGCGACCACGAACGAGCCGGGGGTGGCGCGCAGCGACGGCGAGGCTGCTCGCGCGAACAGGAGCGCCTGCTTGAGGGCCAGCTCCGCCTGCTCATCCCACGCGGCCGTATGCGGCGCGGTGAGGATCAGGCCCGCGACGGAGCCAGCGATGGGCGCGCCCGGCGTCAGCACCTCAAAGGCCTGACCGACGCGCTCGAACACGCGCACCAGCGACTTCACCAGCTCTCGGTCGTCGCCGGCGATCAGCACCCGCCCGGCCGGCAACCCGACCGGCTCAATCATCGCGGGCTTCGCGCGCACCGGCACGACGATGCGCCTGACCACCTCGGAGGACGGCGCCGGCGACGGCCCTGGCCCCTCGACCTTCGCGAGCTTCGTCACCACCGGGGGCGGCGCAGCCTCGACGGCCTGCTGAAGGGCACCGGCGCCGCTGACGAAGCCGAGCACCTGCTCGAGCGTTCTCAGGCCAGACAGCTTCTCGGGGTCGACGGAGGGCGCGTTGGGGATTCGCCGCGACAACAAGGAGAGGATCTCCACCCGCTTGATCGAGTCGATGCCGAGATCGGCCTCGAGATCCATCGACAGGGTGAGCGTCTCGGCGGGATAACCCGTGAGCTCCGAGACCGTCGAGAGCAGCACCGCGCTGAAGTCGACGGCTGCAGGCGCGACGAGCTTCGCGGGCGCCGTCACCACCGCGGCCGCCGGCACCGACTCGGAGATGAACGCGTGCACCTGCGCCAGCGTCTTGAGGCCCGACAGCTTCTCGGGGTTCACCGACGGGGCGCCGGGAATGCGGCGAGAGAGCAGCGAGAGAATCTCGACCCGCTTGATCGAGTCGATGCCGAGATCGGCCTCGAGATCCATCTCGAGCGAGAGCGTGTCGATGGGGTAGCCGGTCAGCTCTGCGACGGTCGCCAGCAGGGTCGCGCGCGTGTCCACCATCGCCTTCGCCGGAGCGGCTGGGCTGACGGGCGGGGCCGACGTTCCCGCGGCGCCGCGAACGAAGTCGGCGACCTGCTCGAGGGTGCGCAGGCTGCCCAACTTCTCGGGGTTCACCGAAGGGGCGCCGGGGACGCGGCGAGACAACATCGAGAGGATCTCGACGCGCTTGATGGAGTCGATGCCGAGGTCGGCCTCGAGATCCATGCCGAGCGCGAGGGTCTCGATGGGGTAGCCGGTGGCCTCCGAGACGACCTGGAGGAGCAGCGGGACGACGTCGACCGGGGATTGCGCGGCTGCGGGCAAAGGCGCCACCACGCGCGCGGCGACGGCTGGGGGCGCAGCGGCGACGACTGCACGGGGCGCGGGAGGAAGCGCGGGCTGCGGCGGGGAGGCAACCACCACGGGTGAGAACGCCACGGGCTGCGGCACGGGCGCAAAGGAACGAGGCGCGGCGACGTTGGCGACCTGTCCACCCAGCAGCGCGGCGACGTTCTGTTGCGCGGCCAGCTGCCCCTCGAGGAACAACTGGTGCACCTTCGCGGTCTGCTCCTGGAGCGCCTGCAGCGCCCGCAGGTTCTCCTGGTACAGGCGGAGCGCCTCACTCGACGACGGTAGCGGCGACGCCGGCGACTGCGGCGCGTGGGTCCCGTTGGTGCCGTTCTTCCCGTTCACAGAGACTCCGTTGTTCGGCGCGATCGAGGGCGCTGGGGTGACGACGATGGGCCTGGGGGCGACGGCCGGCTTCGGCGGCACCGGCGCGCGGTAGTTGGCCCCGTTGAGAGGGACGACCATCTTCGGCTTGCGCGGCGGCCGGGCGACCCACCGCGGCGGCGGCGCCACCTTCTGCCACTCCGCCAACCGCACCGCCCGCCCCTCGGCGGCCAGCCGTGCCAGCACCAGCGCCAGCTCGAAGATCGCGCCCCGCCGGCCCTGGCCATCGAGCGAGAGCGCCGTGAAGGGGCGCTCCCCGAGGATGGACTTCACCATGCCCGAGAGCGCCGTCTTCGGCCCGACCTCGACGAAGGTGCGCGCCCCGAGGGCGTGCAGCGTCTCGACGACGGCGTCGAACCGAACCGGGAGCGCCAGCTGGTTCGCCAGCAGCGACTTCGCCGCCGCCGCGTCGGCCGGGTACGGCTGGCCGGTGGTGTTGGCGATGACCGGAATCGACGGCGCGCCGAAGTCGAGCGACGACAGCGAGGTCGCGAACGCCGCCGCGGCTGGTGAGACGAGCGGGCTGTGGAACGCCGCGCCCACGTTGAGCCGGGTGGCCCGCAGCCCCTTCGCCTTGCACGCCGCCTCGGCGCGATCGATCTCGCCGCGCGCGCCCGAGAGCACCGCCTGCGCCGGCCCGTTGCGGTTGGCGAGCACCAGCGCGAGCTTCTCGTCGATCAGCAACTGCTCGACCTCGGCCAGCGGCGCCAGCACCGCGATCATGGTGCCGAGATCGGAGCCGTCACCGGCCATCAGCTCGCCGCGACGACGGGAGGCGGCCTCGAAGCCCGCGCTCGACAGCACGCCCGCGGCGTGGAGCGCCACCAGCTCACCGTAGGAGTGCCCGGCCACCAGCGCGGGCTTGACGCCAAAGCGCCCGAGGAGCTGAAGCAGCCCACGGCTCACCGCGCCGATCGCCGGCTGCGCGACGTCGGTCTTCGTCAGCGCCGCTTCCCTGCGCTTGCGCTCGGCGTCGTCGAACGTCGGCAGCGGGTACACCCGCGCCGCGACGTCGGGCATCGACGCCACCGACTCGAGCAGCTCGGGGAACACGCAGCAGAGCTCTCGCGCCATGTCGACGTGCTGCGAGCCCTGCCCGGGGAAGACGAAGGCCAGGCTGCCGACTGGAGCGCCCACGCCGTAGGCCACGCCCTCTTGCGAGGTGAACGGCTGACCGGCCTGGACCTTCGCGACGAGCGGCTGCACCACCGACGACAACGACCTGCCGGCCTCGACGACGATCACCAGGCGCTGCGCGTCGTCGGCACGGAAGGCGGCGCGTGACGCTGCCGCGAACGTCGCGAGATCCTCGGCCTTCATCGCCTCGTTCAACCTGCCCAGCAGCGACGGCCCATCGGCAGCCGAGAGCGCGACCAACTCCACCGAGCCATCCCACGCAGGCGCGAGGCGGCGGTCGCCGTACTCCTCGAGCACCGTGTGGAAGTTGCTGCCGCCAAAGCCGAAGGAGCTGACGCCCGCCAGGCGGGGGCCCCGCGCAGACGGCAGCCACGGCCGCGCGGCGCCGGCGATCGCGAACGGGCTCGACTCGAGCTTCAGCGAGGGGTTCGGGCGATCGACCTTGAGCGTCGGGGGGATCACCTTGTGGTGCAGGGCGAGGGCCGCCTTGATGAGGCCCGCGGCGCCGGCGGCGGCCTTGGTGTGACCGACCTGCGACTTCACCGAGCCCAGCGCCGCCCACTGCACGTCGAGCGAGTCTTCTCGAAAGACGGCCTGCAGCGCCTCGAACTCCGCGGCGTCGCCCGCCTTGGTTCCGGTGCCGTGCGCCTCGAGCAGGGTGATGTCTCGCGGGCGAACGTTCGCGTCCTGGTAGGCGTTCTTGAGCGCCCTCGCCTGCCCCCTGGGCAGCGGCGCGTAGATCGACTTGGCGCGCCCATCGCTCGAGGTGCCCAGCCCGCGGATCACCGCGTACACACGATCGCCGTCGCGCTCGGCGTCGGAGAGGCGCTTGAGCACCACCATGCCGATGCCTTCACCGAGCAGCGTGCCGTCGGCCTTGTCCGAGAACGGGCGCGCGTCTCCGGTCGCCGACAGCGCCGGCGTCTTCGAGAAGCACATGTGCATGAAGATGTCGTTGAGCGTGTCGACGCCTCCCGTCAGCACCATGTCGGTCCGCTTCGACTCGAGCTCGGCGATGCCCAGGTTGAGCGCACCCAGCGAGCTCGCGCAGGCCGCGTCGACGACGCAGTTGGTGCCGCCGAGATCGAAGCGGTTCGCGATGCGACCGGCCACCACGTTGCCCAGCAACCCGGGGAACGAGTTCTCTTGCCAGCCGACGTACGAGGCGCCGATGCGCTCGACGACGTCCTTGGCGGTGCCTTCGTCGACCCCCGCGTCCGCGAGCGCCTTCTTCCAGTGGGGGTGCCCCAGGCGGGCGCCGAGCGAGATCACCAGCTCCTGCGTGCCGGTGACGCCGAGCAGCACGCTCACGCGCGAGCGGTCCCACTGGCCGTCATCTGGGTAGCCCGCGTCGTCCAGCGCCATCTTCGCGACCACCAGCGAGAGCAGCTGCGAGGTGTCGGTCGCCTCGAGGATCGAAGGCGGAATGCCGAACTCCGTCGGGTCGAAGGGCGTCGTTGGGAGGAAGGCGCCGCGCTTCGCGTACGTCATGTCCGGCGCCTTCTGATCGGCGTCGAAGTAGTCGGCCACCGAGAAGTGCGTCGGGGGCACGTCAGACACGGCGTCCTGCCCGGTGCGGAGCAGCCGCCACAGCGCCTGGGCGTTCTCGGCTTTGGGGAACATCGCGCCGATGCCGACGATGGCGATGGGCTCCTTGCGCCGCGGGCCGGTGGTGACGTCGGTGGTGTACGTCTTGGCCGGCTGGGCGGCGACGTGCGGCGGCGCCTCGCTGCGGGTCAGCTGCTCGAGCTCCTCGAGCGGACGGGGCGCGAAGGCCTCGACGTCGGCCGGCAGCACCACCCCCTGCGCCCGGAGCGCCGCAGCGCGCGTCAACACGCAGGCGCCGACCAGCAGGTTCTTCGAGATCGTCACCGCGTCGCGCGCGCTCCACGACTCGAGCACGCTGCCCTTCGTCCACGCGTTGAAGGCGCCCATCGCCGGGCCGCACCACACCTGGTAGTCGAGCTTTCGATCGGCGACGCCGTCGTTGGCCCAGCGCGAGGCCTGGCCGAGGTAGGCGCGGAACAGCAGCGCCAGTTGGTGCTTCGGATCCTGCCTGGCGCGCTCGAGCTGCGCCGGGTCGCGCTCCGAGAAGAAGCGCTCGCAGCCAGCCCAGGCCTCTTCGAGCGTGGCGCGGAAGTACTTCGCCTCGAGCTCCTCGCGGACGGCCTCGGGCAGCGCGGCGATCGAGCCGTGGGCGCGGTACAGCTCGTACAGCCGCTGCGCGCGCACCGCGAAGAGCGTGCCGCGGGTCAGCACCTGCACCTTCACGCCCATCTCGAACATGTCGGCCGCCGGGGCCATGGCCACGTCGGTCGGGCCCGCCTGCGCCAACAGCTGTCGCACCGCGTCGCTGGTGCCGGCCTCGCGGGTCGCCTGGTTGATCGACCCCGTCACCACGTACGCCGCGCCCATCGAGAAGGCCGAGGCCACCGAGGCGGGCGTGGCGATGCCGCCACCCGCGCCCACCCGCGGCCGAACCGCGTAGCCGCGCTCGGCGCAGATCTGATCGCGCAGCGCCTGGAGCGCCGGCAGCAACAGCACCAGCGGCCGGTTGTCGGTGTGCCCGCCAGAGTCGGCCTCGGCCGTCACGTCGTCGGCCATCGGCACCTGGGCCGCCAGCTCCGCCTGCTCGCGGGTGATCGCGCCTGAGGCCACCAGCTCGTTGAGGAAGCGCTCGGGCGCCGGCTCGAGGAACTTCCGGGCCACCTCGACGCGCGACACCTTCGCCATCAGCCGGTTCGGCACGACGATCGAGCCGTCAGCGCCGCGGCGAAGGCCGGTGACGCGGTACTTCACCACCGGGAGCGTCAGATCGAGGTAGGCCGAGGCGCTGACGATGCGCAGGCCGCGCGCGAGGAAGAGCTCGACCAGCGCCGCCTCGAGCTTCTGATCGTCGGGCGAGTGAATGAGGTTGATGCCCCACGGCGTGCCGGGGAGCGAGGCCGAGAGCCGATCGATGGCCGCGGTCACCCGGGGCAGCGAGAGGCCGGCCGCACCGAACATGCCGAGCAGCCCCGCGCGCGAGACCGCCTCCACGAGCGCCTCCGACGCGATGCCGTTGGCCATCTCACCGACGACCAGCGCGGCGTCGACGCCGTACGCGGCGAGGAAGGAGCGATCACCGAGGCGATCGGGCGTCAGCGCCGGTGCGTGCCCAAGCAACGGGAGCTGGCCCTCGGCGGGCACGGGGCCGATCGACGCCACCCCGCCGCGCGCGATGGCCGGGCGGCCTCCGACGTCGACGACGCTGATGGGCGCGCCCACCTGCGCCAGGAGGAGCCGGAAGGCCTCAGGACCGGTGCGGGGGGGCGACTCGCCGGGGCTGAAGGCTCCGAGCGAATGCGCAGCGAGGGTGGGACGCGTCACGGCAGGCTCCTGCAAAAGCGGAGCGGCGGCTCTAACAGTCGAGTGGTGGCGTCACAATGCGCGCTCGCGTTTTCCGCGCGAGAGATGCGTCGATCCGGTCACTCTTTCCGGGGCGTTGGCGCGTCGGGGGCGGCCGCCTTCACCCCGCACCGCTGACAGACGCACGCCTTGCCCTTCGCCGCCTCGGGGATCTTCGCCAGGGCCTGGGGATCGAGGGTGGCGCCGAAGCACCAGCAGGCCTGGCTTCCGGCCGCCATGCCGCAGGCGTTGGGCTCCCCACAGAGGGGACAGCGGGCAGGGTCAGGTTCACTCATCGCGCGCTCCCGGACGGTAGTCCCAGTCTCCCGCTCGTGGCGGGTCGGCTCGATCTTCGTAGAGGTTGCTGATCGAGACGAAGAGGCCGAGCCCGACGCCGACAGGGGCAAGCCCGAGCGCGAACGAGCCAGCGGCCATCGCCACCAGCAGCCCGGCGAGCACCAGCAGCGTCGCGAAGGCGCCGAAGGTAGCGACGTTGAAGTGCTTCGGGCGCGTCAGCGCGAGCGCCATCGCGGCGGCGAGCCCCAGCACCCACAGCGTGGCCGCGGCGGCGAGGCGCCTGGTCACCTGAGGGTCGCTCCCCGAGAGGACGACCGACGCCAGCTGGCCTGCGCCCATCAGCGCCGCGCCCCAGGTGCGGTTGGCGCGATGGCCTGCCTCCCACGGCTCGAGCTCGTCGGCGCTCGCTACGGCCTGGGCGTCGCTCGGAGGGGCTTCGACGAAGGTGCGCGCGAAGGACAGATCGTCAGGGTGCAACAGCAGCGCGTGGGGAAAGCCGCAGGCCATCATCGTCTGCACCGCCTCCTTGCGGCAGCTGCGCCCGCGGGTGTCGATGAGCTCGTGCAGCACCCTGGCTTCGAGCGCCCCCATCACCAGCTCCGACTCTTCGGCCTCGTGGCCCGGCATGCGCATGTCGATCAGCAGCTCGTTGATTCGGGTGGCGAGCGCAGGCCGGGCGCGCTCGGGCGCGCTCGTCAGCACCTCGAGCAGCTCAGGAAAGGTCTCGAGCCGTCGCCCCGACGCGTCGAGATCGATCGGCGCGAGGTCACCGCCGGCGTCGGCGGTCTCGAGCGTCTGCTGCGCGCGCGTCTGGCTCCCGCTCATGGCCACCACGCTACCTGAATCATGGGGGGCCCCGGCGACCCGAAACCCATACCCGCGGCGGTGGGGCGGCAGTACACCGCCGCCATGCCAATCGGAGCCGAGCTGAAGGTCGACGGTGGCGTGTTCGCGTCGCGTTGGTTGGGGGACTGGCGAGACGGCCTGCACCCGAAGATCGTCGCCAGCGCCGCGTTCCTCTTCTTCGCCTGCCTGGCCCCGGCCATCGCCTTCGGCGGCCTGATGTCCGATCTCACGGGCGGGCAGATCGGCGCGGTCGAGATGATCGTCGCCACCGCCGGCTGCGGCGTCGCCTACGCGCTCCTCGCCGGCCAGCCGCTCACGGTGCTGGGTGGCACGGGGCCGCTCCTGATCTTCACTGGCGTCTTGTACGATCTGTGCGTCCGCCTCGGCCTGCCGTTCTTGACGACCTACGCCTGGGTCGGCCTGTGGACGGCGCTGCTCTCGGTGCTCCTCTCGCTCTTCGGCGCGGCGCGGCTCATCAAGCTCTTCACGCGCTTCACCGACGAGACCTTCGGCGCGCTCATCAGCCTCATCTTCATCGTGCAGGCGCTCGCCGACCTGCTCGCCAACTTCTCCGACCCGAGCGTGAGCGACAGCGGCGCGCTCTTCGCGGTGCTGCTGGCGCTGGGCACCCTGACGGTCGCCATGGCGACGCGCGCGCTCCGGCAGAGCCGCTACCTTCGTGAGTGGCCGCGGCAGTTCCTCGCCGACTTCGGCCCGGCCATCGCGGTCGTCACCATGGTGCTCGCCCGCCGCCTGCTGATGGAGGTCGAGGTGAACACCCTGGGGATGCCGGCGAAGTTCGCGACGACCAACGGCCGGCCCTGGACGGTCGACCTCTTCCTCGGCCCCGCGTGGCTCCCCTTCGCGGCGATCGCGCCGGCGCTGCTGGTGACGGTGCTGCTGTACATGGACCAGAACATCACCGCCCGGCTGATCAACAGCCCCGAGCATCGGCTCACCAAGGGCACCTCGTACGACTGGGACTTCGCCCTGGTCGGCGTGCTGATCGCCGCCTGCTCGATGTTCGGGCTGCCCTGGTTGGTGGCCGCGACGGTGCGCTCGCTCAACCACGTGCGCAGCCTCACCACCACCGAGGTCGACGACGCGGGCGAGACGCGCATCGTCTCGACCCGCGAGAACCGGCTCTCGGCCCTGCTGATTCACCTGCTGATCGCCGGAGCGCTGCTCCTGACCGGCCCGCTCGCCGAGGTGCCCATGGCGGTGCTGCTGGGCCTCTTCCTCTACATGGGCGTGGCCTCGACCGTTGGGAACCAGCTGTTCGAGCGCATGCAGCTGTGGGTGCTCGACCCGAAGCGCTACCCGTCGACGCACTACCTGCGCGCCGTGCCCACGACGCAGGTGCACCTCTACACCTTCGTGCAGTCGCTGTGCCTCGCGGCGCTCTGGGTGGTGAAGGCGAGCGTGGCGGCCATCCTCTTTCCGCTGCTGTTGGCGGGGCTGGTGCTGGTGCGGCGCCTGCTGCCCCGGCTCTTCAAGCCCGCGTACGTCGAGGTGCTCGACCAGGAGGAAGTGCCCGCTGACGTGCAGGAGCGCCTGGCGGAGTGAGCCGCGAAGAGACGCGACCGAATACGACAAAGGCCCCGAGGTTTCCCTCGGGGCCTTCGTACCTGGGGACGTCCAGGCTTTGTGACCCTGCCGGGATTCGAACCCGGGTTTAAGCCGTGAGAGGGCTCCGTCCTAGGCCACTAGACGACAGGGCCAACTGCAAAAGCGCGGCGGAAGTATGTGAGGGCCGCGCGACTGTCAACAGGTTCGACGACGACTTCGACCAACCCTGACGGACCGACCTGCTTTCGAGCCGTTATCGCGAGCGCTGAGGCCAGCCCTCGATGGTGCGAGCCAGATCGACGAGGCACAGGCTCCCGCCGGCCAGCACCCGCCGGGCCGGGCCCTCGAGCTGGGCGGGCGTGGCGTAGTCGAGCGGGCGGCAGGTGAAGACCAGCACCTGGGCCTCGAGCGCCGTCTTCCGGAGCACCTCGACGAACCAGCCCATGCGCGCGGCGTCGGTGTGCACGAGGTGATCGTCGAGCACGAGGGCCGACTTGAGCTGCCGCGCGATGGCGACCCGCAGCAGGCTGGCCAGCTGATCGCGGGTGCCGACCGAGAGGGCGCCCAACACGGTGGCGCCGTCGATGTTCGCGCCGGTGGCCGTCACCGAGGCGGTCGACAACCCGGGCCCCAGCTCGACGGCGCCGTAGCGCCCCGCGGTGAGCTCCTTGAACTGCTCGGCCACCGGCGCCGAGAGCGCCCGGCCCAGGTGCCCCGACTCGGAGTTCTCGGCCTCGCGCAGCGTGTCCTTCAGCAGCCGCCAGGACTCGGCGTCGAGCTCGACCTCGGCCTCCCGGGCCCGCGCGATCGCCAGGGCCTCTTCGAGCGCGCGCACCCGCTCACGAACCTGGGGGCCGCCGACCTTCGAGAGGGCGCCCTCGGCCTTGTGGTACTCGGCGTCGGCGTCGACCGTCTGCGCGTGACTCGCGGCCAGCAGGCGCTCGGCCTCCTCGAGCTGCGCGGGCGTCACCACCGGCGTCACGAGCAACGGCGCGAGGGTGGCCTCGGCGGCCTGGAGCGCCCGCGCCGCCGCAGGGCGATCGAGCCGCTCGGCCTCGGCCTTCAGCGCCGCGGCCTGACCGCGCTGCTCGTTGAGCGCGGCGCGCGTCACCT
This sequence comes from Myxococcus sp., assembly GCA_014879945.1. Classification (GTDB taxonomy): domain Bacteria; phylum Myxococcota; class Myxococcia; order Myxococcales; family Myxococcaceae; genus Xiheimicrobium. The sequence continues at coordinate 22,458 of JACSRE010000168.1, read as the reverse complement.
CGAGCTGCTGCGAGGCCACCACCTGCGCCCGGGCCGCCAGCTGGGCCTCCTGCCGTCGCTCGTCGAGGGCGCGCTGGGCCGTCTTCACCTCGGCGCCCTGCTCCGCTTCCAGGGCCTCGAGGCCAGCCGCGACGGACTTCTGCTCCGCGGCGCAGGTGCTCAGCTCGAGCTCGAGCGCCGCGAAGGCCTCTTGTGAGAGCTCGTCCTTCGCGGGTTGGGCCGCCTTGCGCCGCTCGTCGGCCGCCGCGAGCGCGGCGCGCAGCCGGGTGGTCCGCTCGGCCAGGGCCTCGAGCGTCTTCTTCGCCGCTGACTGCTGCCCCTCCGCGTCCGCCTCCCAGTCCGGTGAGAGCGTCTCGAAGATGCGCTGGAGGACCTCGAGCTGCGCCTCGGGAATGCGGTCGCGGCGGCGCTTGAGCTCCTCGGCCGAGGTGGCGCTGCTGAGCCCGCGCTCGACCAGCTCGGCCCGCTGCGCCGCGCTCGTCGACTCGGCCTTCAACCTGGCGATCGCGGCGCGCTCCCGCTCGAGCGCCTCGGCCTCGCGCTCGAGCTCCGCGTGCAGGGCCCGGAGCGCGGCGACCGAGCTCACCTCTGCGCGCGAGAACGCCTCGCTCGACTCCGCCCGCCACCGCTTGGCGAGCGCGTCGCGGGTGCGCCGGTCCTCCTTCGAGCCGGTGGTGACCTCGATCTCGACCATCTGGCCGATCGTCAGCGCCAGCTTTCGCTCGGCGTCGAAGACGCGCTCCTTCTCGGCGCGGGCGACCTCGTCGGTCGGGGCCTCGTCGTCGAGCTCCACGTGCAACCGCAGCTCGTCGCGGGGCCGCACCGCGACCGTCAACCCGCCGCCGATGCGCGCCTCTGCCAGCTTGAGATCGCCCTCGAGGGCCACCAACTGCGCGAGCGCCGCGGCCGTCGGGAGCTTCTCGCGGCGCAGCTCCAACGCCTGGGTCGCCTTGCCGACCGCCTGCTCCTTCAGGAGCGCTTCCCCGGCCAGCGCCTGCGCCTTGAGCTGGAGCGCCGCCAGCTCCTCGCGCGCCTTCGCGGCCTGGGCCGACCCACGCTCTGCCTCGCGCCAGCGGCCGTAGTCGAGGATGAGGCGGGCCAGCTCGGCGTTCTGCTTGGCCGTCTCCAGCTGCCCGCCGAGGCCCGCGAGCTCCTTCGAGAGCCGCTCGTGCTCGGCTTCGGCGGTGGCGAGGGCCCTACGCCGATCGGCCGCGGCCATCGCCTTCTCGCGCTGGGCCCCCAGGCGCGCCGCGGTCGCGCTCAACGCCGCCAGCCGGCTCGCCAGCGTGGCCCGCTTCAGCTCGCGCGCGCGTGCCCCCTCTTCGCTCTGCGCCCGTTGGAGCGCGTCCTCCGCCGCCCGCACCGCCTCGGCCGCCGTCACCGCCATCGCCTCGACGCGCGCCTTCTCGGCCTCGTCGGTCTTCGCGGCGGCCTCCAGCCGCGTCAGCTCCGCCGCCAGCGCCTGGCCGCGGGCCAGCACCTCGTCGATGCGCGAAAGCGACGCCCTCGTCTGCTGCACCTTCTCTTCAGCCGCCAACCGGCTGCGCGACTGCTCGACGCCGCGCCGGGCCGCCTCGACGACGCCGAGGGCCTCGACTTCCCGGGCGTGCGCCGCTTCGGCCGTAAGCCGCAGCGCCTTGACGGTGCTCTCGGTCGATGCCGACTGCTGGAGCTCGGCGGTCAGCTGCGCCAGCTCGTCCTGCAGGGCCTTCACCCGGTCGCCGACGATGGTGAAGCGGGCCCGGGCACCAGAGCGCTTTCGGCCCGTCGAGGTGAAGAACGCGTCGACCTCGGCCTGCGCGGCGTCGAGCACCTGCTTGAACAGCGGGTCCTGCGCCAGCGCCGCGAGCGCGCGGGTCAGCCGCACCTTGCCCGAGTCGGTGGGATCGTCGTCGAGGGTGCTCGTGAAGATCGACTCGACGTCGGTCTGCCCGGCGAGCAGCGCGTTGACGAGGAACGAGTCGGGAACGCCGCGCGAGCCCCGCTTGCCGCCCAGCCCCGGAATGCCCCAGGCCAGCAGCCCGCGCAGGCGCTCGTCGACCTCTCGCGCCTTCGCCTCGAGCGAGAACTGCTGGCCGTCCTTCGAGGTGCGCAGCTCGGCGAGCCCGCCGTTGGCGCCGAACTCCTTGGTGACGCGCCAGAACCGGCCCTCGTCGTCTTCGAGCGTCAGCGTCACCCGGGGCACCAGGTCGCCGAACCACGGCACGAAGGGGTCGCCGTCGGTCGACTTCGCCGGCACCAGCAGCGCGGCCCGGAGCGCCGTCACCAGCGTCGACTTCCCCAGATCGTTCGGGCCGTAGAGCACGTTGAGCCCCGGCCCGAACTCCACCCGCGCCGCGGCGATGGCCTGGAAGGACTTAACCTCGAGGTCGATGAAGCGCATGCGTCAGCCCGCCTTCCGGGTGGCGCGGAAGAGATGAAAGAGGGCGCGCTGGGCGGCGGGCCGGCGCTGCGGGTCTTCGGCGGCGGTGCGCAGCTTCGCGACGGTGGCCTGCAACACCGACGGCAGCGCGTCGCTCCAGGTGTCGACGTTCGAGAGATCGAGCTCGAGGCAGTGCCGCTTGAGATCGAGCACCCCCACCGCGCCGTGCCGCGCCTCGGTGCCGGCCAGCGCCTCGAGGATGCGCTCGGCCTCGTCGAGCTCGGCGGCGGGGAGCCGCAGGTCGACGTTCAGCCGCAGCACGCGGGTCTTCAGATCCTGCCTGGCGGCGAGCTGGCGCAGCTCCGAGATCGAGCCCACCGTCACCTCTTCCCAGTCCCACGCGGCCACTCGCCGCTGGTTCACCATCGCGCGCCGCTGCCGGGTGATGAACACCACCGCCACCGAGCCCGGGTCCTTCTCGTCGAAGGCCGTCGCCTCGGGCGCGCCGGGGTACACGGTGGGCGGCTGCTTGCGCTCCGGAGGGATGAAGCGGAACCCATGGGTGTCGCCGATCGCGAGGTAGTCGAGGCCACGATCGATCACCGCGTCCTTCGCGATGGGGAAGTTGGTCTGCGCGTCCCTGGCGTCGTAGGTGCTCCCGTGCACCAGGCCGACGCGGACCCGCTCGTCACCCGGCTCGCGCCTGGGGATCTTCAGCGTCGGGTCGAGCTGCCCTGCCTTCGACTCGCACGGCACCGCCCAGAGCACGCAGCCGTTGACGAGCGCGTACTCCTTCGCCTGCTCGACGACGTGCACCTCGTCGGGGAGCTGCTTGCGAAAGCGTGCGTCGAACCAGACCGAGTCGGGCTGGGCGGGGTCGTGGTTGCCGGGCAGGAGGAAGACGGGCCTGGTGTTTCGGCTGTGCTTCTTGAGCGCGGCGAGCAGGCCGTCGGCGACCTCGCGCGTGGGCTGGGGGTCGTCGAAGAGATCGCCGGCGCACAACACCGCGTCGACCTGGTGCCGCTCGGCCTCGTTGAAGATCCGGTCGAGCACCTCGAAGCGCGCGCGAGAGAGCCGCAGGCCCCCCTCTTCGCTGAACGCGCGAAAGCGCCGGCCCAGGTGCCAATCGGCGGTGTGCAGGAGCTTGAGCACGATGTCGTCCTCCGGGGCTTTCATGTGAAGACCACGTCGAGGTCGACGAGGGTCTCGAGGCGCGGCGGCGTGTAGCGGCGGGCCTGAATGTGCTCGAGGTACCGCTGGTACCGCGTGTCGTCGCGGGCCTGGAGCCGGGCCGCCCGCGCGCTGACGCCCTCGAGCTCGGCGGCCGCCTTGCGCAGCGCGTGCTCGGCGTCGGTGCGGGCCTCGGAGCCGGTGGCGCCGTCGCGCCGTCGCTCGGCCGCCTCGATGCGCGCCGCGATCGCCGCCTGCTTCTTGCGCAGCACCAGCAGCCGGTCGTCGAGGAAGCGCTCGGCCTGCAGCGACGCGGCCTCGAACCGGCGGTGCTCGGCGTCGTCCACCTGCGCCTGGAGGAGGAACAGCGCCTGCTCCTGGCCGTCGAGCATCGAGGCCTCGTCGACGCGTTCGGCCGGGGCCGACGCCGGGCTCAGCTCACCCTCGATCACCTCGTTCGCCACGCCTGGCTCCACCAACCGGCCGTCGGCCAGCACGATCACGGGCACCAGCAGCTCGACGCGCTCGAAGCCCTCGTACGACGCCTTCACCAGCCGCAGCCGCGCGGGGCCCGGGCCGAGCTTCCACTCGGGCCTGGCCTTGACGGCGATGGCGCCGCCCCCGGTGAACCGGCGCGCGTCCTCGACGGCGGCCTTCACCAGCGGGTGCCCCAGGTGGAGAGACTGGTGCTCGGTCGATCCTCCGATGGCCCCCACCACCTCGCCGGCGACCTCGAGCACCCCCTCTCGCTCTGAAAAGGGCGTGCCGCTCGCGCGCAGGTAGTCGTGCACCACGCGCCAGAGATCGCGATCGAACTCGGCCAGCGCCTGCGGCACCGCGTCTTGCCGAAGGCGGAACACCCGCTTCACCTCGTCGTCGAAGCGCTGCTCGATGAGGCCGACGGTGCGCGCGCGCGTCTCTTCGAAGCGCCGGCGGTCCTCCGCCACCTTCTCGCGCAGGGCCCGCAGCTCGGCGTTCACCTCGTCGACGGTGCGGGCGCGCTCGTAGATGCGGGTGAGCTCGGCCTCGACCTCGGAGCCGAGCGCGCTGACCAGCACGTCGCCGCCGGGCCCGGTGGGCCGGTGGAGGATCTGATCGGACGCGCTCAAGACGGTGCCGAAGAGCTCGAGCTTCTGGCTCAAGATGTCGAAGGTGAGCGCCTGCGCCTCGTTGTCGGTGGCGATGAAGTTGATGACCGAGACGTCGTGCTGCTGGCCGTAGCGGTGGCAGCGGCCGATGCGCTGCTCGATGCGCTGCGGGTTCCACGGCAGGTCCCAGTTCACCACCGCGTTGCAGAACTGCAGGTTGAGCCCCTTGGCCCCGGCCTCGGTCGAGATGAACACGCGCGCGCGGGTGCGGAACTCGTGCACCAGCGCCAGCCGCATCGCGATCTCCTTGCTGGGAGGGTGGCCCTCACCGGCGGGCACCTCGGCGCGCCACCGCGCCAGGGCCTGCTGCGCGCGGGGGCCGTCGTTGGTGCCCCGGAAGAGGGTGATCTCATCGGCGCGCAGCAGGCCGCTCTCGACGAGCGCGTCGCGCAGGTACTCCTGCGTCACCAGCGACTCGGTGAAGATCACCAGCTTGCTCGACCCCTGCCCCGCCTTCGCGCGATCGGCGACGAAGCCGACGGCCTCGAGCAGGGAGCGGAACCGGCCGTCGTCGTGCACCAGCGCGTTGGCGCGAGCGATGAACGACTCGACGCGGCTGATCTCCGACGTGAAGTCGCCGGCGAGGGCCACCTCGGCGTCGTCCTCCACCAGGGCCGGGAGCTCGTCGTCGTCGAGATCGGCGACCAGCGCGTCCACCTCTGCGTCGTCTGGGGCCTGGCCCGCCGCCATGCGCCTGAGCCGCGCGGCCACGTTCTCGAGCGAGGCCGCCAGCGCGCCGGTCGACGAGGCCATGCGGCGGTGAAAGCCCAGCAGCAGCAGCTTGCGATGCCGCCCCTGGAAGGCGCGAATGCCCGGCTCGAGCAGGTAGCGGGTGACGTCGTCGTAGAGCGCGCGCTCCTTCGGGCTCATCGCGTAGTCGAACAGCCGGGCCTCGCGGCTGACGAAGGGCTTCTCGAGGAAGGCCTGCGCCTGCCTGCGCAGCGTGCGCTGCAGCACCTGCTTGAGGCGGCTGCGCAGCTCGTCTTCCTGCCCCGGCGCGAGCTGTCGATCGCCGTCGCCGCAGAAGACCTCGCGAAACGTCGGCAGATCGCCCAGCAGCGTGCCGAGCGGATCGACGTACTGCACCAGGCCCCACAGCTCGGCGAGGTTGTTCTGAATGGGCGTCGCGGTGAGCAGCAGCACCGGCGTCTGACCGGCCTGCAGCACCTCGCGCACCCGCCCCGCCGTGCGCGCGTCGGCGGAGTCATCGTCATAGTCGCCGGCCGGCGTGAAGCGCTTGTAGATGCCGGCGAACAGCTCGTGCGCCTCGTCGATGACGCAGAGGTCGAACGGCGCGCTGGCCAGCAGCGCGTCGCGCCCCTTCTCGGAGCCCGCGCCCTCTCGGTTGATGAGGAAGACGCCCGGCCCATCGAAGCCGCCCGGCTTCGCCTGACCTTCTCTCGCGTCGAGATCGAAGAGGGTGAAGAGCTCGTCGCGCCACTGCCCCACCAGTGACTTGGGGGCGATCAGCAGCACCCGCTGCGCGCCTTCCGCCAGCAGCTGGGTGATGACGAGCCCGGCCTCGATGGTCTTCCCCAGGCCCACCTCGTCCGCGAGGATGCAGCCGCCCTCACGCAGCCGCGCGAGCGCGAACACCACCGCGTCGATCTGGTGGGGGTTGGGGTCGATGCGGGCGGCGCGCTGCGGGGCGATGGCGCGGCGGTGCTCGTCCGACCGGCGCTGGCGCACCAGGGCTTCGGCACGCAGGCGGCGCTGAAGCGGGTGCGGAGCGGGAGCCGACATGCGGGCGGAAGCTACCGCGCGCCCCCGGACAGGTGAGGTCCAAACGACGGCTACGCGGCAGGGAGCGCCCGCAGCCGCTTCTCGATCACGAGGGCGCCCAGAGGGAGCAGCGAGAGCCCGAAGACGGTGGCTGCCTGGGTGAGCGGCCACCCCCGGCGCAGCACCACCAGCCCCAACGCGACGCAGAACGCGACGAAGAGGCCCCCGTGGAGCGCGCCCATCACCCGGACCCACGAGGGGTCTCCCCACACGTACTTGAGCGGCATGGCGATGCCGACCAGCAGCACATACGAGAGGCCCTCGAGGCCGCTGATGAGTCGGAACCGGCCCAGATCAGAGGAGAACATGTCTGGGGCGTGTAGCGACGACCGGCGCCGGCGGCTACTGGTCGCGGAATCGCTGTCGCGGAATCGCGCGCGGCTCTGCAACCAACCCGTTCGGGCCGGGTTGATGGCGCCATGCATGCTCGAACGCTCGGTCTCATGGTGGTGATCCTGGCCGCGTGTGGCGCGCCTGCTCCGGGGGTCGACGCGGGCCCCGAGGCGCCGCCCGACGCCGGGTCGCAGGCCGACGCCGGCCTCGAGCCAGACGCCGGGCTGACGCCTGACGCGGGTACTTCGGCTGACGCCGGCGCGCCGCTCGATGCAGGCAGCGCCGACGCCGGCCACCCCACCGACGCAGGCCTCACCCTCGCCGCCCGCGCGGCCGCCGCTCGCACCACCGCCCTCACCCACCCCCTCTGCGACGCCATCGAGCCCTTCTATTGGGAGATCGGCGACGTCGACGGCGGCCTGGCGTCTGGCCAGCGCGGGCTCCAGTTCGGCGCGGACACCGACGTGGCGATCGCCTCGGCCTCGAAGTGGGTCTTCGGCGCCTACGCGGTCGAGCGCAACAAGGCCGCCCTCGCCCAGCTCGACGTGAACGCGCTCACCATGCGCGCCGGCTACAGCTCGTTCACCAGCTGCGCCGGCACCTCGACGGTGGCCCAGTGCCAGATGAGCGGCACCAACGGCGTCCTCACGCCCGCCAACGTGGGGCGCTTCGACTACGGCGGCGGCCACTTCCAGAAGTACGCGGTCGACCTCGGCCTGGGCGCGATGGACAACGCCGCCCTCGAGGCCGAGTTCGCGACGGTGCTGGGGGTGGGGGTGGGGAGCGAGCTGGGCTTCAACAGCCCCCAGCTCGCCGGCGGCATGCACGGCTCGGCGACCAGCTACGCGCGCTTCTTGCGGAAGATCCTCTCGGGTGAGCTGGCCATCAAGCAGCAGCTCGGCGTGAACGCGGCCTGCACGCAGCGCAGCCTGGCGTGCCCGGGCGCGCTCGGCAGCCCCGCGCCCGAGGCCTTCCACTACTCCTACGGCCACTGGGTCGAAGACGATCCCACGACCGGCGACGGCGCGTTCTCGAGCGCGGGCGCGTTCGGCTTCTACCCGTGGATCGACGCCACCAGGACGCTCTACGGCGTGCTCTCGCGGCGGCAGTTGGCCCCGGGGGCGGGCGCCGACTCGGTCAGCTGTGGCCGCCTCATTCGAAAGGCGTTCGTCACCGGGGTCTCTCCGTAGTGGCGCACGGCCCACTCCCGACTGCGGCCTCGACCGCCTCGCGCAGCTGCTCCTTCGTAAACGGCTTGGCCAGGAACCGGGCCCGCCCGCTGGCCACCAGCTCGCCCACCGCCGGGTCCGTGGCGTAGCCCGACATGAACACCAGCCCGATCGACGGCCTGGTCGCGAGCGCTTCGCGCGCCAGCTCGACGCCGCCGACCACCGGCATCGCCACGTCGGTCACCAGCACCTCGAGCGGCTCGGGCGCCGCGATGCGGGCTCGGAACTCGCGCGGGTCGCTCACCGTCTCGACGTGGAACCCGAACGAGCGCAGGTGCTCCGCGGTGACGTCTCGCACTCTGGGCTCGTCGTCGAGCACCAGCACCGTGAGCCGGCCGTTCCTCGCCGGCGAGGCCGCCGGGCCTTCTGGCCGCCGGCTCTCGGCGCTCACCCTGGGGAGCACGACTCGAAAGGTGGTGCCCTCTTTCAACCTCGACTCGACGGCCACCTCGCCACCGGCGCGGCTCACCACCTGCGCCACCGTCGCCAACCCGAGGCCGGTGCCGCGACCGACGCTCTTGGTGGTGAAGAACGGGTCGAAGATGCGCGCCCGCACCGACTCCTCCATGCCCTCGCCAGTGTCGCGGGCGACGAGGCAGACGTGGGCCGCGGAGACCTCGATCGAGAGGAAGAGTTCCCCGCCCGAGGCCATCGCGTCACGGGCGTTGGCGACGAGGTTGAGGAGCACCTGCTCGAACTGGCTCTTGTCGATCGACACCAAAGCCGGCTGGGGGGCCGGCGTGAAGTGCACGGTGATGCGGCTCCCGGCCAGGCGGCGCAGCACCGGCACCAGCTCGGCGGTGAGCGCGTTGAGATCGAAGAGCCGGGCCTGCAGCACCTGCTGGCGGCTGAAGGCGAGCAGCTGCCGGCAGAGATCGGCGGCGCGCTCGCTCGTCTCTTTGATCGCGTCGCGAGAGACGGCGATGTCGGCGGGCGCCGCCCCCGGCGCGAGGAGCTCGACCTCGGCGAGGATCACGGTCAGCAGGTTGTTGAAGTCGTGCGCGACGCCGCCGGCCAGCCGGCCCAGGCACGTCCATCTTCTGGGCCTGCCGCAGCTCGAGCTCGGTGCGGTGCCGGCCCGACACGTCGGCGGCGAGCGCGGCGTAGCCCACGACCTGCCCGTCGAGGGTCAAGGGCGCGAAGGCGAGCTCGAGCGATCGGGGGGGCTGGCCGATGGCGCCGACCCGCAGCTCGACGCCGGCTTCGGCCTCCCCGGCCTGGAGCCTGCGCAGCGGCGCGGAGACGTCGCCCTCGGGAGCGAGCAGCGCGTCCACCCGTCGACCGATCGCCGCGTCGCGCGTGATGCCGAAGAGCTGCTCCGCGGCGGGGTTCCACAGCTGGGCGACCCCCTCTGGGCTGAAGACGGCGATCGCCAGGGGCGACGAGCTGACCAGCACCTCGAGGGTCGAGGTGAGGCGGGTGACCTCGCGAGAGGCGGCGACCTCTGCCGTGCGCAGCTCGCGCATGCGGGTCGCGAACTGCCACAGCAGCCAGTAGATGACGGCCGAGAAGACCAGGGGCCAGAAGATGTGCAGCGCCTCGACGGGGACCGGGCCTCGGGGGCGCGGACGCTCTGCCAGCACGGCGATGGGCACGATCACCGCGGTGGTGGCCAGCGCGGCGATCGCCAGCACGCCCAGCGGCCTCCGAGGCAGGTACGGCAGGGCGATGCAGACGACGAGCAGAGGCCCGGCCAGCACGACGGGCCCCGAGTCCTGAACCCAGGTGCCCGGCACGCACAGCCCCAGCAGCGTCAGCCCAAGCGTCAGCACCGACGCGGTGACTTCGCCTCGCTGGGCGAAGCGGAACGACATGCCGAACGGCACCAGGGCCGCCACGAAGATCGAGAGCGTGGCGGTGCCTTTCCAGGTGGGTTCCGTCAGCACCGCAGTGACGACCGGAACGGCGGCCACCGTCAGGCCGACCCCGAACAGCACGATCGCGCGCTTCAGCCGCGTGATGTCGGCCGGCCCGAGGCCGACCGCGTCTCCAGACGTGCGCCCCTCGTTCACGAGTGCCACCTCCCCGTGGCGAGCAGGAAGCTAGCCGTCGAGCGCGTGGAAGACGAACCTTTCGGCCGGAAGCGCCGAAGGCCCCGAAACCGCGACGATTTCTCGTGCGACTTCGGGGCCTTCTGTTGAGCGGCGGAAGGGATTCGAACCCTCGACCCCGAGCTTGGGAAGCTCGTGCTCTACCAACTGAGCTACCACCGCGAACGACCAGCACTGCGTACCGAAACTCCCAATCGGACGCAACGACTTGCAGGCCCTGACTGTCCGCTTGACCAACATCAGCGCCCTGCCCGCGCGACTGCGCCATGGACCTGCTCCGGAGGCAGTCACCATGCAAACCACCCCGAAGCGCTCCTGGGCTGAGCCGTTCAAGATCAAGATGGTCGAACCCCTGCGCATGACGACGCGGGCCGAGCGAGAGGCCGCGCTCGTCGAGGCCGGCTTCAACACGTTCCTGCTCAAGTCCGACGACGTCTACATCGACCTGCTCACCGACTCGGGCACCAGCGCGATGAGCGACTCGCAGTGGGCCGGCATGATGCTGGGCGACGAGGCCTACGCGGGCAGCCGCAACTACTTCAACCTCGAGACGGCCGTGAAGAAGCACTACGGCTACCAGTACCTGGTGCCGACCCACCAGGGCCGCGGCGCCGAGCACCTGCTGTCGAGCATTCTCATCAAGCCGGGCGACGTGGTGCCGGGCAACATGTACTTCACCACCACCCGCGCCCATCAGGAGCGCGCCGGCGGCTCCTTCGTCGACATCATCATCGACCAGGCGCACGACCCCGACGCGCTGCTGCCCTTCAAGGGCGACGTCGATCTCAACAAGCTCGAGGCGGTCATCGCCCGCGTGGGCGCGAAGAAGATCCCCTACGTCTCGGTCGCCGCCACGGTGAACATGGCCGGCGGGCAGCCGATCTCGATGGCCAACCTGCGCGCCGTTCGGGCGCTCACCAAACGGCACGGCATCAGGGTCTTCCTCGACGCCACCCGCGCCATGGAGAACGCCTGGTTCATCAAGCAGCGCGAGCCCGGCTACGCCGACAAGTCGATGGCCGAGATCCTCCTCGAGCTGTGCAGCTACTCCGACGGCTGCACCATGAGCGGCAAGAAGGACCTGCTGGTCAACATCGGCGGCTTCCTGGCCCTCAACGACTGGGACGTCTTCGAAGAGGCCCGCAACCTGGTGGTGCTCTTCGAGGGGCTGCACACCTACGGCGGGCTGGCGGGGCGAGATCTCGAGGCGATGGCGCGCGGCATCGGCGAGGCCATTCAAGAAGATCACATGCGCGCCCGCATCGGGCAGGTGGAGTACGTCGGCGAGCGCCTCATCGCCCTCGGCATTCCGGTGGTGCGCCCCATCGGCGGGCACGCGGTGTTCCTCGACGCGCGAAAGTTCTACCCGCAGCTCGATCAGCTCCAGTTCCCCGCGCAGACGCTGGCCGCCGAGCTGTACCTGGACTCGGGCCTGCGCACGATGGAGCGCGGCGTCGTCTCGGCCGGCCGCGACAAGGACGGCCACAACCACCTGCCGAAGCTCGAGCTGGTGCGCCTCACCTTCCCCCGCCGCGTGTACACGCAGGCCCACTGCGACGTGACGGTCGAGTCGGTGCAGGCGGTGTGGGAGGACCGCGCGAAGGCGCGCGGGCTCAAGATGGTCTACGAGCCGAAGCACCTGCGGTTCTTCCAGGCGCGCTTCGAGCGGCTCTGACGATCAGCTGGTGAGGATGATGCGCGGCGCGGTGAGCGCCTGACGCACCAGCGACAGCGCCGGGTCGCTGGCCGCCTCGGCCTCGGTCAGCCGGCGCACGCACACGTCTTTGCCGCTCTCGACGACCCGCTTCATGTCGTTGAGCAGCACCATCGCGGCGTCGAGCATCTGCCTGGCTTCCTCCTGGCCCTGGAGCGGCACCTCGCCGGTCTGCTTCTTCACGGCCTGGGCGAAGAGCGCGAGCGAGGCGCGGGTCTTCTGCTCGTCGAACTTCGCGAGCGGCTCCTTGACGGCGTCGAGCCCCACCTTCACCAGGCGCAGGTTCTGGATCGCGCCGAAGCCCTCGTGCGGCAGGCCGAGCGACGACCCGGGGAAGGCGTTGAGCAGGCCCTCTTCTTCGGGCGACTGGTGCTGGTACGGCACCACGTCGAGGAACAGCAGCATCGGGTCGATGCCCTGCTTCGCGGCCTCGAGCTCCTGGCCTTCGAGCTCGGGGAACTTCTCGGGCGCCCCGAGGAAGAGGAAGGGCATCACCACGTCGGTCCAGAACTCCTCGGGCGCCGACCCGGTGGCGGTGGTGGTGCCGAACAGCAGCCCGACGACCTCACAGACGCGCGGCGCGCGGGCGACCTGCGCGATGAGCGGCTTGCCCGGCTCCAGGCGCTGGAGCGCGGTGACGAGCTGACCCTCCATCTGCTTCTTCAGCTCGGGCGGGAGCTTCTGCGCGCGGTTGATGGCGTCGCGCACCTCGCCGGCGAGGCGATCGGGCGGCGTCGTCCACGTCTGGCCGGCCTTCACCGGGTCGAGCGCGACGAGCTGCACGAAGCCCGGGTCGAACAGCCGCATGTAGTCTTCGGGGCCGATGCGCTGCGGCGCGCCTCCCCCACCGCCGAACTTCACCTGGGCCAGCGAGGTGCGAATGTCTTTCTGCACGTCGTCGAGCCGGGCCAGGCGGGCCGAGCTGAGCGCGTCGACCACCGCGCCGAACGGCGAGAGCATGATGAGCGCCTCGGGGAACCCCAGCGACGCGCCCTCGGCCGCCTCGCGCGAGGGGAACCAGAAGGCCTGGTGATCGGCGTGGAGCCGGCGCGCGAAGGCGGTGGCGAGCGCGAGCGCGACGACCTGGTGCTCGGGCTGCTGCACGTTGAAGGCGCCGCCGAGCAGCTTGATCGCGGCCTTCTCGATCGTGTCCCAGGGCTCCTTGAGGAGATCGACCTTGCGGCCTTCGAGTTGGTCGAGCGCCGCTGAGACCTGGGCGAACGCAGCATCGAGCTGAGGAGGCGTGGGCATCGTCATGGTGCGCGCGCTCGTAGCACCGCCCCAGCGGATGCGCGATGGTTCGCGCGATGCGCCGTCTGCTCGTTCTTCTGGCACCCTTCGCCCTCGGCTGCGCCACCGCGACACCCCGGTTCTCACAGGAGCTGGCCACCACCTTCGCGCAAGACGACATGCGTCGGCTCGAGACCGACGAGCTCGAGGTCTACTACCCGGCCGCCCACCGCGAGGCCGCCGAGCGCATCGCCCGCCGCGCCTCGGAGTGCCTCAAGAAGTTCCGCGCGCTCCAGCGCACGGAGCGCCCCCGGCAGCGCGGCCTGATCTTCCTCACCAGCGCCAACTTCAACAACGCGTACGTCACCGGCCTGGCGGTGGGCGAGCCGCTCCACTCGGTCAACCCATTGCAGACGACACAGGAGCTGCTGCACTGGTTCGGCCTCTCGGGGGCGGGGGCCGATGACGTGAGCTGCCACGAGATGTTCCACGTCGCGCACGCCGAGCAGATCGAGGCCTTCTGGGGCGCGGTGAACACCGTCGTGGGCCCGGTGGTGCCGTCACAGCTGTTCATCGAGCGCTGGTTCACCGAGGGCGTCGCGCAGTACTACGAGGGGCGCATCAACCGCACCGTGGGCCGCCCGCACAGCCCCATCTACCGCGGCGTCTTCGAGTCGTTCGTCGCCGCGCGCGGCGGCTCGCTGGGACCCGGCGATCTGAGCCTCAACCAGCGCGAGCTGGCCCCCTTCAGCGGCGCCTACCTGACCTCGCTGCACTTCGTGGAGTGGCTGGTCGAGACCTACGGCGAAGAGAGCCTGTGGGCGCTGATGGAGAAGCAGGGCCGCGCGTTCTTCGCGCCCCTGGGCGTCACCCTGCGGTTCAACGAGGTGTACGGCAAGGCGGTCGGCGATCTCGTCTCGACCTGGTCGAAGCACCTCGACCGCACCCGCGTCGCGCGCGCCAGGCCGCCCACGCAGGAGCTCATCCGTGACCGCCTCGGCCAGCTGGCGCGCCTGGCCGTGCACGGGCCCAGCGGCGCCCTCGCCGTCGTGCAGTCGGGCAACGACGAGGTGCCGATGCTGCGGGTGCTCGAGGCCGACGGCTCGGTGCGCGTCGAGACCCGCCTGGTGCGCCTGATGTTCGGGCGCCAGTGGGTGCGCGTCGGGCCCGTGACGATGAGCGGGCTGTCGTTCACCGGCGACGGGAAGTTCCTCTTCCTCATGAACGACGACCTCATCTCGCGCGGCGACACCCGCACCCAGCTCTGGAAGATCGACGCGATGACGGGCGACGTCGTGAAGGTGTGGCAGGACATCGGGCGCGCCCAGGGTGGCGCGATCAACGCCGCCGGCACCCAGTACGTGTTCGTCGACTTCACCGCCGGGCGATCGCGGCTCGCGGCCTTCGACCTCGAGGGCGAGCGGGTGACGACCCTCTACGAGCCGCCGCCAGGGGTCTCGGTGTCGTCGCCCGCCTTCTCGGCTGACGGAGCTCGCGTCGCCTTTTCCCAGCTCGACGGCAACGGCTGGAACCTGCGCCTGCGAGAGGCCGACGGCTCGGTGCGCGCGCTCACCGACGACGGCGCCTTCAACTACGGCGCGAGGTGGATCGACGAGGGCCACCTCACCACGACGCGCGCGCACGGGGGCCGGCTTCAGGTGCACCGGCTCGCCCTCGACACCGGCCGGCTGGAGCGCCTCACCGACGCGCCCTTCGCCCTGCTCGACGCCTGGCCAACGAAGGAGTCGGTCGCCTTCGTCAACCGGGAGGGCACGCAGTGGTCGATCGATCGCGCCCCGATGGCGGCGCTCGAGGTGATCAAGGAAGGGGTGAGCCCGGAACAAGCGACGACTCCAGCCGCCCCGCCGCCCTTCCCCGACTCGCCGGCCCTCGCCGTCACCGACGAGCACCCCTACTCGGGCCTCGATCACCTCTTCGTGCCGCAGCTCCGCCTGCCCGGGGTGCTGGTGCTGCCGACCCTCAACCCCGATCAGTCCATCACCTGGACGACGACGCTCTACGCCTCGCTGTCAGGGAAGGACCGCCTGGGCTGGCACGCCTGGGCGCTCAACGGCAGCTTCAGCTTCCCCACCCGCCAGTGGACGGCGTCGGTGGAGTACGTGAACCAGCAGCTCGCGCCGGTGCAGCTCGGGCTCTTCGGCGCGCGTGACGCGGTGGCAGGGGGCGCCTTCTGGTCGGCCTCGGTGAACGCCTCGCGAGAGTTCTTCACCGTGCCCGTCTCGATCGCCGCGCGCGCCCTGGTGGACGAGACCTTCGACGCGGCCGGGCCTTCGCTGCTCCAGAAGTACTTCGGCCCCGAGGTGTCGGTGTCGTACTCGGCCGGCGAAGCGACGGCGTACGGCGGGCTGCAGCGACTGCTCGCGGTCAGCGCCACGGCGCGCGCCTACCCCGCCGCGTTCGGGAGCGATCGCAGCCTGTACGATCTGCGCGGCTCGCTCGCCTTCGCCCTGCCCCTGCCGTTCACGCAGCGCCACTCGTTCGTGGTGTCGCTGGTGGGCCGGGGCCTGCCGGCCTCTCCGCAGGGCGCCTTGCGCGTCGGCGGGCAGCCACAAGGCGTGTCGCTCTACCAGAGCCAGACCAGCGTCGAGGCGCCCCGCGGGCCTGGCGGGTACCTGCCCGGCTCGCTCGCCGAGGCGGTGCGGGGCTACGACGACTTCACGGTGCGAACCGAAGGCGTCGCCGTCGCCAACGCGCGCTACCGCTTCAACTTCATCATCGACCGCGGCACCGCCTCGATCTTGTGGCTGTTCCCCTCGTTCTTCGCGCGGCAGCTCGACGTCGAGGGCTTCGGCTCGGGGGCCTGCACGGTGCAGGGGCAGTGGCTGCGCGCGGTCGGCGGCGCGGCCTCGTTTCGCTTCAACATCATGGACGTCCTGCCCTTCTCGCTCACGTACCAGTACGCGTGGCGCTTCGACTTCGCCCGCGGTGGGCTGCACACGGTTTCTCTCTCGCTGGAGTGACGGCATGGCCTCGATTCAGTTTCTGGGTGCGGCAGGCACGGTGACGGGCTCGAAGTTCCTGCTCGAGCACGACGGCAAGCAGGTGCTCGTCGACTGCGGGCTCTTTCAGGGTGGCAAGGAGCTGCGCCTGCGCAACTGGGCGCCGACGCCCGTTGACGTGCACGAGCTCGACGCGGTGGTGCTGACGCACGCCCACATCGATCACACCGGCGGCCTGCCGAGGCTGGTGAGCCAGGGCTACCGGGGGCCCGTGTACTCGACCCCAGGGACGCGCGACCTCTGCGGCCTCTTGCTGCCCGACTCGGCGCGCATTCAGGAAGAAGAGGCGCGCTACGCCAACGCCAAGGGCTACTCGAAGCACCACCCCGCCCTGCCGCTGTACGGCGAGCACGACGCCGAGCGCGCGCTCGAGCAGTTCGAGACCTTCGGGTACGGCCGCCCGAAAGAGATCGTGCCCGGCATCAGGCTGACCTTCTCGCAGGCCGGGCATATCCTCGGCAGCGCGGTCTGCGTCTTCGACCTGCTCAGCACCAACCAACGCGTCGTCTTCACGGGCGATCTCGGCCGGTACAACGCGCCGATCTTGCGAGACCCGGTGGCCATCGGCTCGGCGACGACGCTGATCGCCGAGAGCACCTACGGCGACCGCGCGCACGTCGAGACCCACCCGATGGACCTGCTGGCAGATGCGGTCAACGACACGGTCGCGCGCGGCGGCGTGCTCGTGATCCCCGCGTTCGCGGTCGGCCGAACCCAGGAGATCCTCTTCCACCTCGACAACCTCGAGCGCGCCAAACGCATCCCCGAGCTGCCGGTGTTCGTCGACTCACCGCTGGCCTGCAACGCGACGCCGATCTACCTGGCGCACCCCAACGATCACGACGCCTCGTTCCGGCAGCTCATCCTCGACGGGAAGACCCCGCTCCAGACCAACCGCACACACTTCGTCACCTCGGCCAATCAGAGCAAGCAGCTCAACGGCTTCAAGGACCCCGGCATCATCATCTCGGCCAGCGGCATGGCGACGGGCGGCAGAATCCTTCACCACCTCGCGCGGCGGGTGACCGACCCGAAGAACACCATCTTGTTCGTCGGCTACCAGGCCGAGGGCACGCGCGGCCGCCGCATGATCAACGGCGAGCCCACCATTCGCATCCACGGGAGGGACCTCGAGGTGCGCGCCAGGCTGATGCAGATCTCGGGGTTCTCGGCCCACGCCGACTGGACCGAGATGCTCCGGTGGATGGACGGCTTCACCACGCCGCCGCGGCAGGTGCTCCTGGTGCACGGTGAAGACAGCGCGCTCGAGGCGATGCGCGCGCGGGTCGCGCTCAAGGGGTGGCCGGTCGCCGTGCCGAAGCACCTCGAGCGCGTCGAGCTGGTGAGCGCCTCGGGGCCCGACGTCACAGCACGGTGAGCGCGCGCACCGGCGACACGTTGTTGGTCTCGCGGAGCTCCTGCACCGACTGGCTCAGATCGATGATCGCGCCGGCCCTGAGGCTGCCCCGCACGCCCCCAGGCGTGAGGGCCGTCACCAGGAAGGTGCGCGACTGACAGGCGTTGGGCGCCAGCGAGAAGAACGAGTCACCCTGCGCGGGCACCGGCATGGCCGTCGACGGCAACGGGAGCGTCGAGGGGATTCCGGCGGCGGTCGCGATGACGAACGAGAGGTTGGCCGCGCCTGGCGACGTGCCGCGGTTGCAGACCGTGACTGACGACGAGAACGTGCCCCCGAAGGCGGCGCTGGTCGGCGCGGTGAACGACGTCACCACGAAGTCCGGCGCGCGCCCGAGCAGGAAAGAGGTCGCCGGGCCCACGTTGTTCGTCTCACGGAGCTCGGTCAGCTGCCCGTCGGGGTCGGCGACCCCCGCCACGAAGAAGGTCGTCGCCAGCGCCGGCGGCGGCGGCGGCATGACCGCCATCACCGACTGGACCGTCTGCGTCTGGCACTGGTTCGCCGCCAGCGAGAAGAAGGCCCCGGGCAGCCGCGCGCCGCTCGTCAGGGTGACCACCCTGTCGCTCGACGCGATCAGATCGACCTGGGCCGCGCCGGGCGCGGTGCCGCGGTTGCAGACGCTGATGGTGGCGGTGAACGGGTCGAAGGGGGCCACCGCCGAGGGCAGCGTGACGCGGGTGACGACGAAGTCAGGGCCGAGGCCGATCGCCATCGAGAACGCGGGGCTCTCGTTGTTGGTCTCCGAGAACTCGGCGACCTGTTGGTGCACGTCTGCCACCGCGACCAACGAGTAGAGCGGCCCCGGCGTCGGAGGCGGGCTCGCCGCCGCGTTGATCGTCTGGCTGAGGCACTGGCTGGCGTTGAGCGACACGAAGACGCCGCCGAGCGGAACGACGTTCGAGCCGTCAGTGAGGCGGAGCTCGACGTTGGTCGCGCCAGGCGCCGTGCCGCGGTTGCACACCACCACCGCGGCGGTGAAGGGCGCGCCCGGGAGCAGCGCGGCCGGGGCCGACACCGAGCTGACGGTGAAGTCGGGCATGAACCCCACCCCCATGCCCGTCAACGACGCGAGCTGGTTGTTCGTCTCGTCGAACTCGGGCACCGAGTTGAACTCGTCGAGCACCACGCCGACGAAGGGCGCGAGGACGCCAGGCGGAGCGTTCGCCGGCCCCGACAGCGAGCGCGTCACGCAGCTGCCCGCCGCGATGGTGACGCTGAAGGGGCTCACCGGCACGACGTCGGGCGCAGGCGGCAACCCAAACGAACGAGTGCCGGCCAGCACCAGCAGGCCGGTGGTGGTCGCGGTGATCGTGCCGTCGTTGCAGATCACCGCGCTGGTGGTGAAGGTCGCGCCGGGCAGCGCGCTGAAGGGCGCCGACACCGACCGCACCGTGAGCTCGGCCTGGAAGCCGACGTTCAGTCGGCTCGCCGGGCTGGTGTTGTTGGTGGCCACCAGCTCGAAGCCGCTGCGCACCGCGGCGGCGGCCACGAAGAAGGTCCCCGTCGGGAGCCCGAAGGCCTGCACCGGGCTCGTCACGCACTGCCCCGCCCCCAACGAGAGCTGCGCCAGCGTTCCCACGAGGAAGTCGGGGGGCGCCTGAATGACGGTGGCGGTCGAGGCGATGAGC
Organism: Myxococcus sp.; assembly: GCA_014879945.1. Classification (GTDB taxonomy): domain Bacteria; phylum Myxococcota; class Myxococcia; order Myxococcales; family Myxococcaceae; genus Xiheimicrobium. The sequence continues at coordinate 3,374 of JACSRE010000168.1, read as the reverse complement.
TCGACGTCGGTGAACCCGGGCTGGTTGCCCTGGTTGCACACCGTCACCTGCGTCGTGAAGGGCGCGCCCGGCACCACGCTCGCCGGAGGCGCCGCGGCCGTCACGATGAAGTCGGGCCCGTTGCCGATGATGAGGCCCTGCGCGGGGCTGCCGTTGTTGGTCTCGTCGCGCTCGGGCACCGACTCGAAGGAATCGACGATGGCGCCGATGAAGAACGAGAACGACGACGAGGGAGGCGCGAAGGCGGGGCCCGAGAGGCTCACCGCCTGGCACGCGCCGCTCGCGAGCGTGACAGGGGCGCCGACGACGAAGAAGTCAGGGGTGGCGCTGCGGGGCCCCGAGATGGTCGCGTCGGTCGAGACGAACAGCTCCACCGAGGTCGAGCCGCCGACGTTGCCGATGTTGCACACGTTCAGCCGGGCCGTCATCAGCTGGCCCGGCGCGACCAACGCCGGGGCCGAGGTGATCGTCACCGTGAAGTCCGGCGCGAAGGCGGGGGCGGTGGTGAACGTCACCGGCAGCGAGGTGACCGAGCCGGTCGCTGACTGACCGACCGCGGTGGCGGTGTGCTGGCCGGGCGCGACGAAGTCACCCGACCACGGCGCCTCGAACGGAGGCGGCAGCGCCGGCGACACGGGCACCCCGTCGACGAAGAACTGCACGGTGTCCACACCCGAGGCGCTCGCCTTGAGCGTGGTGGGGCCTCGCACCGTCGAGCCCGCCGTGGGCGAGGTGATCGCGACCGACCTGGTGGTGCCGGGCGCGCGGCAGAGCACGGCCAGCAGGGACTCGGAGCGCACCGCGAGATCGTTGAAGGTGCGCGGCTGCCCCGTCACCGGGTCGGGCACCGTCGTCCCCGTCAGGAAGCCCGAGAGCGCAGACGCCTGGCCGGGGTTGCGGGGGAACACGTGCAGGAAGATGGTGTTCGTCTCGCCCGCGTGACAGCCGTTGCAGGTGTTCACCGAGAAGTGGAACCGGGCCTCGTTGTTGGTGATGCCGGGGGCGCGCCAGACGTGCCCGAGGTTGGTGAGCGCCGAGCCCGCGAGGAACGGCGCACCGTTGAAGGTCGCCGGCACGACGTGGGTGTCGGTCAACAGCGCGGGGGTGTTGGCGTTGATGAACTGCGCCAGCGTCGGCGTGTCGTTGAGCGGCAGATCGGTCGTCTGCGCCACCGGCACTTCGGCGAGCTGGCCGGCCCCGTTCAGGCGAAACTCGCGCAGCTCCCAGGGCGCGGCGAGGGCGATCTCGTTGCTGCGCACCTGGTTGATGGCGCTGTTGTTGGGCCGGCCGGGCGCGGCGTTGGGGCCGGCGAAGCGGTTGGTGATGGCCTCGAGCGCCTGGTTGTAGGCGGGGCTGCCGAGCGGGAGCGAGCCCAGCGCGTGCCAGTCGGCTGCCCAGCGCTCGACGTCGGCCTCGGTGGCGGCCGGCAGGTTGAACTCGAGGATGACGGTGAACTGCAGCTGCGCGCCACCGGCGCCGAGCACGCCGAACACGAACCGGCCCTCACCCGCCGAGCCGCGCGAGAGATCACGCAGGTCCATTCGGTTGACGATGGCGAGCAGCCGCATCGGCGCGCGCGTGAGATCGAGCCGGCCCGCCACGGTGGGCCAGGGCGCTATGACCCGGTTGTTCATCGGGCGCGGCGCGACCGGCAGGCCGTTGATGGTCTGCGGCGCGTCCCACTGCGCGGCCCAGGCGCGCACGAACTGCTCCGGGTCGTTGACGCCCGCCATGGTGGTCATCAGGCGGCCGAAGGTCCACGCGCCGTCCGACGGGTTCGCCAGGCCACCAGACCAGTTGGTGCGCAGCGGGTCCTCCACGACGGCCACGCTCCGAATCATCAGCTCGGCGTCGGGGTTGACGGTGATGGGGCACAGGCCGCCGTCTGCGAGCGTCAGCGCGTCGGCGCGCGCGCGAAACTGGTTCACCCCGGTGGGAGGTTCGCCATTGCGCGGCGTCGCGGGGGGCTGGGCGCACGCCAACACCAGAGAGCACGACATCACCAGAGCAACACGCATTCGCACGGACCTCGGCCAGGGTTGGAGCGCAGCCCCTCAGCACGCGCAGTGCCACGCGATCGGTCTCGTCTTCTGAGGTGGTTGACCACTCGAGGTGACGCCCGCGCCGCTGCGCCCGTGCACCACCCGAGCGCCCCCGACTCGTAAGCGGCTCAAATTGCGGACGAGCGCGCCGAGCCTCCGGCACTCACTGGTGAGGCTGCCAGACTCAGCGCGCGTACTTGCGGAGCAGTCGCTTGAAGTACATGCGGTCGATGCCGGCGGCCGCGGCCGCGCGCGAGAAGTTGCCGTCGTGCTGGGCGAGCATCGCGGCAACGTAGGCGGCCTCGAACTGCTCGACGAGGCGCTCCCGCTGTTCGACCAGCGGCCGATCGAGAGAGACCGGCACCTGAAGCGGCGGCTCCGTCAGCGGCTCCGCAGGGGCCTGCCCGGCGCCTGCCAGGGCCAGGGCCCGCTCGACGGCGTTGCGCAGCTCGCGAACGTTCCCGCGCCACGGGTACACGCGCGACTGCATCCACGGCTCCGAGGCCACCAGGCCCATGGCGATGCGCAGCCGCCGCTCATCGGGGCCGACCTGCTCGCGGACGAGGTGCTCCACCAGCAGCGGGAGATCGTCGAGGCGCTCGCGGAGCGGCGGAATTCGCAGCCGCACCACCGCGAGTCGAAAGTAGAGATCTTCGCGGAAGGCGCCGCCGTTCATCTCGCGCAGCAGGTCGCGGTTGGTGGCCGCCACGACGCGAATGTCCACAGGAATGGGCTGCTGCCCTCCGACCCGTCGCACCTCGCGGCTCTCGAGCGCGCGCAGCAGCCGGGGCTGGAGCTCGAGGGGGAGCTCGCCCACCTCGTCGAGGAAGAGCGTGCCGCCGTGCGCGGCCTCGAAGACGCCGGGCTTCCGGGCCGTCGCTCCGGTGAAGGCGCCCCGCTCGTGGCCGAACAACGCGCTCTCGATCAGGCTCGGCGCGCAGGCCGCGCAGTCGAACACGACGAAGGGCTCGGCGGCCCGTGGTGAGGCGTCGTGGAGCGAGCGGGCCAGGAGCTCCTTCCCACAGCCGCTCTCGGCCTCGACCAGCACCGTGGCGTTCGTCGGCGCGACGCGGGCGAGCTCACGAAAGAGGGCCCGCATGGGCGCGCTCGCGCCGACCAGCGCCCCGAACCCCGCCTGGGGCATCGGCAGCACCTCGTCGCGCGCGTCTTCGATCACGATCGCCGTACCGCCGAGGAGCGCCGTCATGCCCCGCTCGAGCAGCGCCTCGGTGACGCGCACGCCGTTGATGGCGGTGCCGTTGGTGCTCCCCAGGTCACGCACGACGACGCCCTGCGCGGTGGCGCGGACTTCGGCGTGCGCTCGGCTCGCGG
>JACSRE010000065.1 GCA_014879945.1 Myxococcus sp. | reverse complement strand
GTGATGCCGCCGCACTGGTGGGGAACGCCGCCGCCACCGCACGTCAACGGCGGCCCGCGCCGACCTCACATGATGCCGCCGCACTGGTGGGGAACGCCGCCGCCACCGCACGTCAACGGCGCCGCGCAGTTGCCACAGTTCACGGTGGACCCGCAGCCGTCGGCGATGACGCCGCACGCCGCGTTCGCCTGCATGCAGGTGCGCGGCTGACACGAGGTGCGGCCACACACGCCCGGCGTTCCGCCGCCGCCGCAGGTGTCGGGCGAGGTGCAGGTGCCGCACATCTGCAGGTTGCCGCAGCCATCGCCCGCGGGGCCGCACGAGAGGCCCTGTGCCTGACACGACGTCGGCGTGCAGCCGCCTGAGCCGCAGCGCCCGGGGCCCGCCGCGCCGCAGACCTGGCCCATCGGGCACGTGCCGCAGTTCAAGGTGCCGCCGCAGCCGTCGCCGGCCTGGCCGCACTCGAAGTTCTGCTGCAGGCAGGTGCGGGGCGTGCACATCGAGCCTCCGCAGACGCCCGGCTGGCCCGAGCCTCCGCAGAACTGGCCCGAGGGGCACATGCCGCAGTTCAAGACGCCGCCGCAGCCGTCGGCCTGCTGGCCGCAGTTGAAGCCCTGGTCCATGCAGGTGCGCGCCGTGCACGTCGGCTGGCCGTTGTCGGGCTGAATGCACGAGGTCAGGTCGAAGATCATGAACTCGAGCACCTTCTCTTGCGCCGACATCGGCGCCGCCGAGCCGCATGACGCAGGGAAGGTGCCTCCGCCCGCGCCGCCGGTCGCCACGTGGAAGTCTGAGAACAGCACCCGGCCGCACTGCTGACCCACGGGCACCCCGACGGGGGTGTTGAAGGTGAATTGGAAGGGGAGCGCGCCCACGCCCGACGCACCGCCCGGGGAATCCGACCGAATCCATCGTTGCGCTGGAGAACCGACCGGCAAGCCATTGGTGTCGCGACGCGTCTGCTGCACCGTCACCCGCCCCAGGGTGCTCGAGCCGCCGGTGAGCTGGAGCCACTGGGCGAAGGTCGCCCCCTTGGGGAAGTTGGTGTCGATCCACGCGTCCTGGGTGTTGGGGGTGGGGCTGCTCTGGTTCCCCTGCCAGTTGGCCACCGTGTCGAACGGCGAGTTGGTGTGCAGCCAGACGTAGCCGTAGTGGCTGACGTAGAGGCGGCCGCCCGAGTTGAGGTACGTGCGCAGGTTGGCCAGCTCGGTGGCGCTGCGCCCCGTGGGGCCGCCGACGCAGTCGACGATGACCAGGTCGTACTTCATCAGCTCGGTCGCGTTGCCGAACAGAGAGGCTGCGGTGCCGCCGCCGGGGAAGCTCACCCCGTTGTCCTGGAACATGCGCACCCTGCCGTTGCCGGTCGGCGAGGTGAACTCGCTCGACGCGATGCCGATCTTGGGGAGGATGCACTCCATCGGGTCGGCGCTGCCGGTCACCATGGCGATGAGGGGCATGTCGCCCTCTGCCTGGGTGCGCGGCAGCCGGGTCGTCGCCGGGGCGAGCGCCGTGTTGCCGCAGCAGGCGACGTTCGGGATCACGATCTGCCGGCGCCACTTGCCCAGCTGAATCACCAGCGGGATGTTGGCGCCGCAGGGCACGTTGCTGAGCGTGAAGGTCCCGTTGGTCGCGGTGGTGGCGGTGACGAGCGGGCTACCAGAGGCCTGGCCGGCGCAGCTGGTGCACGACGCGCCCTGAGGCAGCGGCTGCACGGTGCCGTTGGGCACGTAGACGAGCGCCCCGGGAATCGGGTCGGGGTTGCCGTAGCCGGCCGCGCTGTTGGTGGGCGCGACGATGGTGCCGGTGACGGTGTTGACGCCGGCGTCGCAGCGGTTCTGCTGTTGGCACAGGCCGGTGCAGGTGCCGCCGTCGGGGATGTTGGAGCCGCAGACGTTGGGCACGCCGCCGCCGCCGCAGATGACGCCCGCGTCGGTGTCACAGGCTCCACAGCCGCCCGGGATCAACCCGCCGCAGCCGTCGCCCACCTGCCCGCAGGTCGCCTGGGCCTGGGCGCAGGTTCGCGCCACGCAGGCGTTCGAGGCGCCGCAGACGTTGGCCATGCCGCCGCCGCCGCAGGTCTGGCCCATCACCGAGCAGGTGCCGCACGAGATGGTGCCGCCACAGCCGTCGGCGACGGGGCCGCAGTTGAGGCCCATGGGGCACGCGGCGAGGGGAACGCAGCCGCCGTCGACGAGGTTCGCGCCGGCCGCGCCGCAGCGGCTCGCAACGCCGCCGCCGCCGCACGTCTCGCCCGGGACCGTGCAGGCGCCACAGTCGACGGTGGCGCCGCAGCCATCACCGATGGGCCCACAGTTCGCGTTCTGGCTGGCGCAGGTGCGAGGAGTGCAGCCCATGGTGCCGCCGCACTGCGAGGGAATGCCGCCGCCGCCGCACGTCTGGGGCAGCGCACAGGTGCCGCAGTCGAGGTAGCCGCCGCAGCCGTCACCGACCGGCCCGCAGTTGGCCATCGCCGACGCGCATGAGACGAGCGTGCAAAGCTGCGTGGAGCCGCCGTCGGTGCCGGCGTCGTCGCCGCTGCCTCCGCCCATCGGGTCGCCGCCGCCGGCGTTGCCGCCGCCGCCCGCGGTCTGTCCTCCGGCGCTGCCGCCGCCGACGTTCCCCGCGCCCCCGCCGCCAGTCAGGAGGCCCCCGTCGGCGCCAGCGTCTTTGCCGCCGACGTTGACCGTGGTGCCGCAGGTGCAGCCCCAGAGGCTGGCGGACATGAGGGCAGCAACCACCAGCGTGGAGGAGGAACGAACTCGAACAATCACGGCGAGACTCCCGGAAGGCGCGAACCGGCGCGCAGGGGGCCATCGTCGCCCGGCCACGCCAGCGCTGCAACAACGCGTCACGGGAAGATGAAGACGGCCCCCAGCGTCACCGTGCCGCCGCGATTGAGCACGGCCCCTCGATCGACGTCGGCCTGGCCCAGGGCGGTCGCGGTGAGCCGCAACGAGGGCGTCACCTTCCAGCTCACCCTGAGGCTGATCAGGTGGTTGGCGCCGGCGTCGGCCACGTAGAGGCCGTACTGCCAGGCCAGCCGCACCGACACCTTCCCGAAGCGGTGAAGCACCGCAGGGCGCACCGTCACCCTCCACGGGGCGACGGGCACGCCCAGGCCCATGTCGGGCCCTTGCCGACCCAGCACCACAGCGCTGAACGAGCCCACCTCGAGCGGGTTGGGGGTGTCGTAGAGGTAGCCCGCGACGTCGAGCGAGACGTCGGTCTTGCCCGCCACGGTGGCGGTGTAGGCCGCGCCCAGGCGCACCTGCGTCAGGGGCGCGCGCACGCCATTGACCAGGGGGCAGTAGCCGCGGCCGGGGTTGCGCTCGCAGTACACGCGGAAGAGGCGCGCGCGAAGGCTGGTGCCCAGCTCGAGCTGCTGCTGGCTCTCGAGGTGATTGACGCCGGCCGAGACGTCGACCGTGTGTTCCCAGCTCGACAGCCCGTTCGTGGCGTACGAGGCCAGCAGCGAGCCGCCGAGGCTCGCGTTGACGGCGCTGACCACCACGTCGACGGCGCCGCCTTCGTACGCGAACGTCGTGGCGTTGCGCTGCTGTGAGGGCGGCGCGCCCGAGACCGTCGCCATCAGCAAGAGGTGCTCGCTGGGCACGAACATCGCGCCGGCGCTGAAGAAGAAGATGTTCGAGCCAGCGCTGTACGAGTCGGTCGCGCGGGTCGCGAAGTCGCGCAGGTAGTTCGCGCCCAGGAAGCCCGTCCACCGCTCGGAGAAGTCGTAGCTGCCCGACAGGCCCACGCCCGCCGAGCCCGAGCGCGGGTTGTTGGCGCTGGCCGAGGTGCCGTTGAGCGTCAGATCGACCCCGAGGTCGTGGGCGCCCGCCGCCGACGCGAGGAAGACGGCCGCCACCGCGGTCAGCCCTGGCGCTGTCGAGGCCACGCCGTCGTCAACCCGCGAGGGGTCGCCCGGTTGCGCGCACCTGCACGTACTCAGCCGCCATGAATCGACATGCCCACGATGAAGGCCAACCCGAGAATGAACGAGCCGATGACGATGCCGACGGCGGTGTTCTGGTCGACCTCGAGCTCCTTGTGCACGTCGAACGGCAGCAGCTTGCGAATCACGAAGAAGCCCGCGACGAACACGAGCATGCCGATGATCGAGAAGACCACGGCCAGCACCAGCGGTTTGATGATCGCGTCCATATCCATCGCTACTTCCCTCCCATGAAACCGTCGTGCCACATCAAGATGCCGCCGGGCGCCTGACGAACGCTCGCGGGCAGATCGCCGCGGTCCTCATCGGGCACCCGATCGAGCCCAGTGCCGTGCAGCAGCGCCCACAACCCCACCACGATGCCTCCGAACCACTTCATGCGTCGTCCTCCTGTTTCGCGAAGGGGAAGCTGCTCACGCCCGGCGACGACTGGAACACGGCGTCATTCCATCGTCGGGTCTCGAAGCTCGAGCTGCGCATGGCGGTGATGAGCGGGCCCGCCAGCAGCAGCATGAAGACGAAGAACGGGCAGCACACGCCGACGCCCGAGTCGGCCTTCACCGTCACCGTGTACTCCCGCGGCATGGGGCTGGGCTGCTCGAACGAGGGCGTGGCGCGCAGCACGTACTTGCCCGGGTCCACCTCGGCGGTCTGCTTGGCCTGGTTGCGGCTGCCCTCGCTCCAGCTCTCGCCGTCGTCGTAGCCCGCGTAGTAGCTGGCCTCGGGGCTGACCGCGACGACCTCGCCGGTGTCTTCGTTGACGAGGTCGAGCTGCGCCGCCAGCCAGCTGTTGCTGAGCGTCGGCACGTCGAGCTCGACCTCGAGCGGCACCTTCTTGTCGATGGTGAAGGGCTCGCTGAACTGCTGCACCTCGGGGGTGCCGCTGCGGGCGTTGGGCGGCACGTTGAAGGTGGTGCGCATGAACTGGCGCGTGTCGCCCATGATCGAGAAGGCGACCAGGAGCGCGAGGAAGACGGCGCTCCAGATGCCGGCCCAGGTGAACTGCGAGCCGAGCTTCGCCTTGTGGGGGTTCACCTGCGCGGGCGCGAGGCCCTGGGCGACCGGCATGGGGCCCTTGAGGTTGAAGCCCTGCTTCACCTCGTCGGCGGTCAGCAGCACGCCGTGGGTGAAGGTGACCTCGCGTTCGGTCTCGTCGCTGTTGATGCTCTCGGGGGGCTCGACGTACTCCGAGGCGCGCGCCGACTCGCCGACCGAGACCTGCCAGTAGCACTCGCCCGCCACGTAGTCGGTGACCGCGTAGACCGACTGGTAGGCCTTGAAGCCCTTGCCGTTCCAGGTGGCCTTGCGGAAGGCGAGGCCGACGTCACCGGCGGCGATGGGGGTGAGGAAGGTCCAGTGGCCGTTGGAGTTCATCAACCAGCGGAAGCCGGCCTTCGGGTTCCACAGCAGGTACTCTTCCCACGGGTAACGGGTGCCCTCGACGTTGGTGCTGCGAATCAAGAAGGCCAGCACCGTCCACTTCGTCTTCTGGAGCGTGCCCTCGGAGCCCAGCGGGAGGATCGGCTCGTAGGGCGGCTTCTCGAGCAGCTGCAGGAACGCCAGCTGGCCGTGCGAGACGTCGAGGAGCGCGCCGCAGAAGGGGCAGCCGACCCGCTTCACCGCGTCGGGCGCCTTGAGCTCGAGGTTGCCGTTGCAGTTCGGGCAGCGCGCCTGCTTGAGCGCGTCGCGCTTCGGCGTGGGGGCCAGATCGCCCTTGTCGAAGCCGAGCTGATCGATGGTGACGCGCGAGCCGACGAAGGCCTCGCCCGCGCCTCCGTCGGCGTAGTCGAGCGAGCAGAACGAGCCCCTGGGGCCGGTCGCGTCGGCGTAGAAGTGCTGGCGGTTGAAGTCGGGGAGCTGGCCCTCGGCGGTCACCGTCTGTGCCTGGCCGATCTCTTCCACCACGAAGGCGCGGTCGCGCAGGGTGAAGCTGCTCAGCGGCCTCAGCTCGCCGGGCGGCGGCACGCCGATGCCCTCGAGCGGGAACATCAGGTTCCACTCGCCCTCGGACTCCGAGAGCCAGGCGGTGCGGCCGTCGTCGAACGACAGGCACCACTCGTCCCAGGTGCCCGCGCCGTTGCTCTTCTGAATTCGACCGGCGATCGAGAACGCGTTGCCCGAGTAGCTGCCGAAGAGCCCCACCTTCAGCGGTGACTGGGTGTCGACGAGATCGGCGACCTTGCCGAGCGACTCGAGGTTGGCCTCTCCACGGAGCACCACCGTGTGGCAGTACTCACACACCTTCACCTTGCCGGCGCCGGGGCGGAACTCCACCGGGGCTCGACAGCTGGGGCAGTCGCCGACGCGCATGGACGGCCGTCGTTCTAGCCCACTTCTTCTGTTTTCGAAGAGCGGCGTGTCACAGTCATTTCATGAGGCGACTGCTCAGCGCGTTGGCGGTGGCGGCGATGGTTGCGTGTGGCGCGGTCCCCGGTCCTGGGCCCACCGCAGGTGGAACGGCCGCAGGTGGAGCCGCCGCAGGTGGAACGGCCGCAGGTGGAACGGCCGCAGGTGGAACGGCCGCAGGTGGAACCGCCGCTGGTGGAACCGCCACGTGGAGCTTCTTCCCCGTGTCGGGCACGAAGTGCGCGCGCGGCGCTGCGGCGGGCATCGGCTACAGCGCTGGCGCGACCGACGAGCTCGTCATCTTCATGCAGGGCGGCGGCGCGTGCTGGAACAACGGCATGTGCCAACCCTCGGTCTACCGCTGGGGGCCGATCTGCAACTACGGCTCCGACTCGATCTGCCTGGCCGACTTGCCCGGGGGAACCCAGCCGCTCGCCGCATACGTCGCGCATCCTGATCCGTTCCCTTCCGATGGAGGGGGCGCGTTTGCGGCTGAGGTCGGGCAGGTGTCGAGCTCGGTGCTCTTTGCCCGGCGCGCCGAGAACCCGATGGCCGCGGCGAGCTACGCGTTCGTTCCGTACTGCACCGGAGATCTTCACGCCGGCGACACCACGCGCACCTACTTCACCAAGGCTGGCTTGTTCGACCCGCCGGTCGCGCGCACCCACCACTTCGCGGGCGCGACCAACCTCGACGCCTACCTCGCGTGGCTGCGCGCACGGCATTCGACCGTTCGGCTGGTGTGGCTGTTGGGCGTGAGCGGAGGTGGCTACGGCGCGCAGCTCAACCTGCACCGGGTCAGGCAGGCCTTCCCCGAGGCGCAGGTGCACCTGCTGGCCGACTCGGCGCCCATGGTGGACACCCCGTACTTCGACACGCTCCGGCGCGAGTGGAACCTTCAGGTGCCCGCCGCGTGTACCAGCTGCGACGGCGGCTTCCCCGAGATCGTCGCGCACCAGCTCGACGCGGCGCCGACCTCGCGCGTCGCGCTGCTTTCGTACGCAGAGGACCAGGTGCTCACCCGCTTCTTCTTCGCCGCGGGCACGACGGCGGCCTGGGCCGCGCCGCCGACCCCGGCCTACGTCGCTTCTCTGACGGCGCTCGAGGCCCGCTACGAGGCGCGCTCCAACGCGCAGTTCTTCCGTCGCGCAGGGCAGGAGCACGTGATGCTCCAGCTCGCCGGGGTGGTGCTGGCCGACGGAGGCCTCACCCCCTCGGTCGCCAGCCCAGACGGCGGCACGACGCTGAAGGCCTGGGTCGACGCGTGGGCGACGGGCGTCGGTCGGTGGGACAGCCAGCGCTGAGCGGCCGCGGGAACCCAATTCCGCGCCCGCTGTCGTGAGGGGCATGACCGCATCGTCCACCCAGGCCCTCCGCATCGCCCTCATCCACGCCGGTCGCATCATCGAAGACCGCACCCTCGAGGCGGGGAAGAAGGCGACGGTGTCGGTCGGCGCCGACCCCCGCAGCACCTTCTGCGTGCCGATGGGCGAGCTCCCCGGCGCGGTGACGGTGTTCAAGGTGCGCAAGGACGGCGCGGTGCTGCTCAAGCAGCACGTCGATGAAGGGCAGCTCTCGCTCGGAGGGCCCCAGACGCCGGTGTCTTCGCTCGCCGGCGACGAGGTGGCCCTGCCCCGCGGCGCGAAGGGCCGGGTGAAGGTCGGTGACGTGACGGTGCTGTTCCAGATGGTGACGCCCGCCGTCGCCGCGCCCGCGCCGGAGCTGCCGCGTGGGGCACGGGGCGTGGTGGCCCAGCTCGACCGCGCCTTCGTCGTCACCATGGCGCTCTCGCTGCTGGCGCACCTGATCGGCGCCGGGTACGTGATGGCGCAGCCCACGCCGGTCGAGCCCGAGCTGAGCCTGGCCGAGCTGCAGCAAGATCGGTTCGCGGCGGTGCTGATGCCCGCTCCGAAGCTGCCGCAGCCGGTCGCGCCCGAGAAGCCGAAGGACGCGCTGGCGGCGGCCCCGAAGAAGACCGTGGCGACGAAGGAGCCCAGCGCTCAAGCCGCGCCCCAAAAGGCGAGGCCTGCGTCTCAAGACGAGCTCGCCTCGAAGCTGTCACGCATGGGCATGCTCAAGGTGATCGGCGCCGCCGGCGGCGCGGGCGGCATCGTCGGCGACCTGCTCAAGGACTCCTCGGGGGTCGGCAGCGTCGCTGACGCGCTGAAGAACGCCGGTGACGTTCGGGTGGCGAGCGCGGGCGACGCGCTGCGGGCCGAGCGAAAGGGCGCCGAGGCCGGGAGCACGGTGACCGTCGCCGCCATGGGCACCGACGGCGTGAAGGCGGTCGAGCTCCGCGACACCGCCGCCGCCGCGGTGGTGGGCCGCGTGCGTGAAGAGCCGGTGACCGTCGAGACCCCCGACATCTCGCCCGAGGCGCTGGGCTCGTGGATGAAGGGCCGCCGCGGCGCCATTCAGTCCTGCTACGAGCGCGAGCTCAAGCGCGACCGCTCGCTCTCGGGCCGGCTGGTGCTCAAGTTCACCATCAGCCAGCGCGGCCGGGTGACGGGCCTCGACCTCTCCGAAGGCTCGCTCCGCAGCGCCGCCGTCGCCGACTGCATCTCCACCCTGGCCCGCAACTGGGTGCTGCCCTTCACCCCCGAAGACGAGGTGCCGGTCGCCTTTCCCTTCGTCTTCAGCCCCGTGAATTGACCCGGCCCACTCCCCCTGGGCGGCCTTTTGGGCACGCCAGCACACACTTCGTGTTGACGTGAGCCGATTTGCCAGCCTAGGAGGGCGCGCCACCTCGCGATCACCGCGAGGTCTCCCAACAAGAACGTGGGGTTCGACGGCAGAGGCGACTCTGTTCGTTCGATTCACACGTCGCAGAGAAGAAGGAGCCACCCCGTGGCCAAGCGAGTTCCGACGTACCAGCCCTCGAAGGTGAAGCGAAACCGTGCCCATGGTTTTCGCAAGCGCAACGCGACGAAGGGTGGCCAGGCCGTGCTGAAGCGCCGCCGCGCCAAGGGCCGCAAGCGCCTCGTGGTGAGCTCGTACAAGAAGTAATTTCGTGCCGAGCCACAGCCCCAACGCGTTCCCCAAGTCGCTGCGCCTTCGCTCGCGGCGCGAGTTCCTGATCGTGCAAGACACCGGCGTCAAGGTGTCGGCCGATTGTGTGCTCGCGCTGGTGAAGCCGAACGGGCAGCCGACCTCGGAGACGCGGCTGGGGCTGACGGTTTCGAGCAAGGTCGGGAACGCGGTGGTGCGAAACCGTGTTCGTCGCAAGCTGCGCGAGCTCTTTCGAACCCGCCGCAGCGAGCTCCCGAAGGGCCTCGACATGGTGCTCATCGCCAGGAACAGCGCTGCGACGGCCGAGTGGCCTGCGTACGTGCGCGCGTTCGACCGCGTGGTGAGCGAGCTGCGGCGCAGGTTCCCTTCGTGACCGAGGGCCTCGTCGGTGGCGGTGTACGCCGACCCGTCGGGGTGCTCGCGCGCTTCCTGCTCGCGCCGATTCGTCTGTACAAGGCGGTGCTGTCGCCGCTGTTGCCGCCGATGTGCCGGTTTCACCCCTCGTGCAGCGTCTACGCGATGGGGGCCATCACGGTGCACGGGCCGTTCAAGGGTGTCTGGTTGGCGCTGCGACGCATCGGGCGCTGTCACCCGTTCAACCCCGGCGGGCTCGACCCGGTCCCGCCGCGCGATGGTGTCGACGCCGCCGCCATCGTCTCTCGCTTCGACCCACAGCTCGGCCGGCGCCTCGCCACCGAGTTGCCCGACGCGCCGCCTTCACGCGAAAGCTGAGTCATGGACACGCAGAAACGCCTCTACCTCGCCGTCGCGCTGATGCTCGGCCTCACCATGGTGTTCCAGGTCTTCGTCTGGGGCCCCGAGGCGGAGCTCGAGCGCGCGCGCCTGGCCTCGCTCGACGGCGGCGTCGCGCTCGTCGCTGACGGAGGCGCTCCCGCGATCGCCGCCGCGCCGGACGCGCCGATCGCGCCGCCGGTCGCCGCGGTGGCTGCGCTCGACGACGGGGGCGCGCCGACGATGGCGGCAGCTCCGGCGCCGGTCGAGGCGCCGCTGCGCACCTTCGAGGCGACCCGGCCGTCGATGAAGATGGTCTTCACCTCGCAGGGCGCGGGCCTGAGCGACGCCGTGCTCCTGGGCACCCGCGAGCGAGAGACGCAGCGCCTCACCGTGGGCGAGGGCTACCAGCGCCTGCTGGGAAAGAAGTTCCCCCCGCCCGCGCAGATGGACCTGGCCGACCCGGTGCCCGGCCAGGCGCCGCAGCTCGGCGTGATGGTGCTGGGCGCGACCCCGCTGTCGCCGACGCTCCGCTACGAGGTCACCGAGGAGTCGCCGGGGAAGGTCGTCTTCACCGGCGCCGAGGGCCCCTGGCAGATCACCAAGACGCTGACGTGGGACCCGAACGCGAAGGGCCTCTCGCCCGAGATGAACCGGGCCGATCGCGGCCCCAGCGGCTACGAGCTCAACGTCGCCGTCACCTTGACCAACACCAGCGCGGTGGCGCTCACCGGTGAGCTGGCGATTCAGGCCGCGCGCGCCGTCGACCCGGCCAACGAAGAGGCGCCGAGCCTCTTTGGCAGCATCGGCAACCAGGCCGCGGTGCTCTGCAAGGCCGGCGACTCGGTGGCGCGCTACATGCCCGGGCAGAAGTCGGGGGGCGTGCTGGGCTGCGGCGGCGCCGAGAAGACCGACTACGAAGAGAAGGGGCAGATCGCCTGGGTCGGCATCGATCACCAGTACTTCCTCACCGCGCTGTGGCCGGTCGGCGGCGCCACCGAGGGCCGCTGCCTGCTCCACACCACGACGGCCGAGCGGCGGGTGCAGCTGCTGGTGCCGGTCACCGTGCCCCCGGGCCAGAGCGTGACGAAGAGCTTCGGCAGCTACCTGGGCCCGAAGGATCTCGAGGTGCTCCAGAAGATCGGCGCGCCCGGTGACGCCGCGCCCGCCGGCGGCGACTCGACGGTGGGGCTCGACGGCACGGTGGACTTCGGCATGTGGGCCGTCATCTGCAAGGGCCTGCTGTTCTTCCTCCGCTTCTTCCACGGCCTCTTCGGCAACTGGGGCCTGGCCATCATCCTCCTCACCGTGATGGTGAAGGTCGCGCTGCTGCCGCTGACCCACCGCGCGATGGTCTCGGCCGAGGCGATGAAGAAGCTCCAGCCCGAGATGGAGAAGATCAAGGCGAAGTACCCCGACGACCGCGAGAAGCAGCAGGTCGAGCAGATGCGCCTGTACCAGGAGGCCAAGGTGAACCCGCTGGGCGGCTGTCTGCCGCTGCTCGTCCAGCTCCCCATCTGGGCCGCGCTCTTCACCACCCTGCGCACCAGCTACGAGCTCTACGGCGAGCCGTTCTTCGGGGTGTGGGGCGATCTCACCTACAAAGATCCCACCTACCTGCTGCCCCTGGCCCTCGGCGTCACGATGATCGTCACCCAGCGCCTGCAGCCGCAGATGATGACCGACCCCAGCCAGGCGTTCCTCATCACCTGGGTGATGCCGATCTTCTTCACGGCCATCATGCTCAGCTACCCGGCCGGCCTCGCGCTCTACATCTTCACCAACAACCTGCTGTCGATCGCCCAGCAGTTCGCCTTGCGGAAATACCTCGAGAAGACCGGACAGGCGGCGCCCAAGAAGGCGGTGGCCAAGTGAGCGAACCAGCGATCAGCGCGCCCGCTCTGGCGGCGCCCGTGGCCGTCACCCCCGCGCCCCCTCAGCGCAAGGCCGAGGCCGAGGCCCTGGTGAAGGGCATCTTCCAGCACATGGACTACCCGGCGCGCCTCGAGCTCAAGGACATGCCCGACGGCGGCATCGGCATCGCCTGCCACTTCGAGGGAGAGCTGCCCGGCATCACCGCGGGCAAGGCCCGCTCGTGGTTGGTCGACTGCGTGCAGTTCCTGGTGAACAAGGCCGTCAACCGGCCCACCGTCGAGAAGCGCTGGGTGAGCCTGGGGGTGAACGCGTTCCCCGAGCTGCGCTCCGAGAAGCCCGAGAAGAAGGAGCCCGCGCCCGCGCCGGCCGTGAAGGACGCGAAGCCCGCCGCCGCGCGGAGCGAGCAGCCGCCGAAGCAGGCGAAGGGCGACGCGGCGCCGAAGAGCGGTAAACCAGCCACCGAGCGCCCGCAGAAGCCCGCCCGCCACCACGAGCCCGATGAGCGAAGCCTCGAGGTGAAGGACGACCCCGCCGCGTCGAAGCTCTTCACCATGCTCGCCGAGAAGGCGGTGAAGACCGGCCGCATCTACGCGGTGATGTCGCTGTCGGCCGACGATCGCGCGCGCGCGCTGAAGGCCGCCGGCGCGGTGAAGGGCGTCTCGGTGAAGACCGACGGCGAGGGCCACTGGCGGCGGGTGACGTTCACGCCCGAGAAGCTCACGCCCATGCCGTCGAAGCGCCAGGTGATGCCCGACTACGACGACGAAGAAGAGTGACCCGCGCCCCGGGGCGCATCCTCCCTTCGTCCGACCTCCTCCTGACCGACGGACCTCTGGCCGATGTTCGGCCTCGGGCGGGCTGGCGATAACTCCGAAGGTCGCGCCGCGCGTTCGCGGTTCGACCACCAGGAGCTCGCCATGCAGGCCACCACCCCCAGACGTCGTCTCTCGAAGCGCCGCGGTCAGGGAATGACCGAGTACATCATCATCGTCGCGCTCATCGCGATCGCCGCCATCGGCGTCATCACCCTCTTCGGAGACAACCTCCGCAAGCTCTTCGGCGCGGCGTCGAACGCCATCGCCGGTGAAGAGTCCGTCACGCCCGCCACCAAGACCTTCAAGGCCGCGGGCGTCGACACCAGGAAGACGCTCTCGACGTTCGGCGAGAAGAACAACGCCAACTACTGAGTGCGCGCTCACGCGACGAGGGTCGACCTCGGGAAAGCAGTTCGACTATTGCAGGGCCCCATGCGCGTCCTGCTCCTGCTGTCGCTCCTCGCCATCGGGTGCCCCAAGCCGATGGGCACCGGTACGCCACCCGAGACGTTCTGCCCGTACGGGCCGGGGTGCGAGAAGGGCAACGACGGCGTCTTCAAGGCCGGCATCGCCGCGGTGAAGGTGACGCCCACCGGCTTCGAGCAGCCTCGGCCCGACTTCCTCGATCGACAGGGCGCCGCCTGCAACGAGGCCGCGCCGCGCGGCGCCGACGGCGAGAAGCGCTGTGGAAAGCTCACCACCGCGGCCTTCAGCGAAGACTGCGGGGCTGATCGGCGCTGTCCCGGCGTCGCGGGGTACACGGGCCCTGACGCCGACGGCTCCGAGGGCGACGGCAAGCCCGACTTCTTCTTCGACTGCGGCCGCGATCGGCGGTGCCCGGGCGCGCCCGACTACGCCGGCCCCGACGCCGACGGCTCCGAGGGCGACGGGAGGTTCCAGGGGCTGTGGATGGCGGGCTTCGGCAACTCCGCGCCCGTCTACGACGTGCACGACGACGTCTGGGCCCGCGCGGTGGTGGTGCAGAACGGAGACATCTCGATCGCGCTCGTCTCGGTCGACGCGGTCGGGCTCTTTCGCGACGACGTGGAGCGCATTCGCGCGCGCATCGTCAAGCGCGCCCAGGGCGTGCCCGACTACGTGCTGGTCTCGTCGACGCACACCCACGAGAGCGTGGACACCATGGGGCAGTGGGGGCCGATCAAGGGGCTCCTCCCTGAGCGGGGCGTTGACGACGCCTGGCTCCGCGACGGGTTGATCGAGGGCGTGGCCCAGGCGGTCAGTGACGCCATGCTCTCGTCGAAGCCGGCCAGGGTGCGCGCGGCCCAGCCCCGCCTGGGCGCGAAGACGCTGCAGGTCATCAAGGACACGCGAGACCCCTTCATCTCGGACGACACCGTCACGGTGATCGAGTTCACCGAGGCCCAGGGCGGCGCGATGATCGGCACGCTGGTGGCCTGGGGCAACCACCCCGAGACCCTCGCCGGCACCAACAACTCCATCAGCTCCGACTTCGTGTGGGCCACGCGGGAGGGCGTCGAGAAGGGCGTCTTCAAGGCCGACGGCTCACTGGTCGCCAGAGGCGTCGGCGGCACCTGCGTCTACTTCAGCGGCGCGGTGGGCGGCCTGATGACGAGCCTGGGCGCGAAGCCCACCAGCGTCGACGGCGACGTGCCCGCCGACCGCACCATCGCCAAGACGAAGGCCGTCGGCGAGCTGATCGCCATCGCCGCGCTCGAGGGGCTCGCCAGCGCCACCGAAGAGAAGGCGCCCAACCTCGCCTTCGGCGCCCAGACGCTCAAGCTGCCGGTGGACAACGAGACGTTTCGCCTGCTGACGCTCCCGGGCGTCGAGCTGCTGCGCCGCACCCTGCACGACTTCGATCGCAACAAGGGCGTCACCGCCGACAACATTCCCCACGTCTTGACCGAGGTGAGCAAGGTGCAGCTCGGCGGCGTGCGCTTCGTGGGCGTGCCCGGAGAGCTGTTCCCCGAGTCGGCCGTGGGCTTCGACGCCGAGTACGCCTTCGGCGCGGCGCTCATCGACCCGACCAACCCCGCGCCGCCCGATCTCTCGAAGGCCCCGGCCGCGCCGTACCTCAAGGCGATGCTGGGCGGCGACAAGCCGGTGGTGCTGGGCCTGGCCAACGACGAGAACGGCTACCTGGTGCCCGAGTACGACTACGTGCTGCACCCCACCAGGCCGTACTCGGAGCAGGCGCCCGGCGATCACTACGAAGAGACGAACTCGCTCGGGCCGCGCACCACCCCGCTGGTGATGGGCGCGCTCAAGGCGCTGCTGGCGTGGGAGCCGGCGCCTTGAGGCAGCGCTCCACCCAATCGTGTGCGCGCGCGCCGAACGCGCCCGAGACGGTCTTCGCGTCAGCCGCGAGCGCCTTCACCTTCGCGCAGTCGCCGGCCCCGTAGGCCGCCTCGATCATCAGCCGGAGCGTCTCGCGGCGAATCGACTCGGGCACGCTCGCGTCAGCGCGCGTCACCTCGAGCGCCTCGAGCGCCGGGGCGTACGCCTCGCGTTGGTGCAGCCTGCGGCCGAGCAGGTAGGCCACGAAGGGCTCGGCCGGCGCGGCCGCGCGGGCCACCTCGAGGAAGTGCACCTGCGCCACCTCAGGGGCCGAAGAGAAGTAACGCGTCAACGCCACCTTCACCGGCCCCGTGCTGTCGAGCGCGCGCAGGCGGACCCGGGCCGTGCGATCGACCGAGGGCGAGACGTCGAGCGCCAGGAGCTCCTCCAGCAGGGCCCGCGCCGTCACCTCGTCGCCCTGGACGACCGCCAGGTCCACCAGCGCCATCGCCGCGTCGGCCCACGACGAGGGCGCGGCTTTGACCCGCTCGGCCAGGGGCTCCAGCAGCGCCTGGGCCTCGGCGTCGCGGCCCAACCGGCGCAGCGTGGCCGCGCGCGACAGCACATGCGAGGGCTCCTCTGGCTGCAGCGCCTCGCAGCGCGCCAGCACCTCGAGGGCGGCGGGCGCGTCGTCGCTCGCCAGCTGCGCGACCTCGGACGACAGCCGCGCCACCTCGCGGGCGCACGGGCGATCGAAGAGGCTGCCCCGGCGGAAGCGGGCGAAGGCCTGGTTGACGGCCGCGGGCTCCAGCGGCACGTCGTCGAGGAAGGCCTCCCACTCGGTCGCCAGGGCCGAGAGGCCCGCCCCGTAGACGCGCTCGAAGTCGCCGTCGCGGTACAGCGCGCGCAGCTTCGCCGAGCCCTTCGTCTCACCCAGCCACCGCAAGAACGAGCCCGCCGTGGTGTACGCGCGTGACGCCGGCGCCGAGTAGAAGCCCTGCGGCTCGAGCAGCGTGCGCACGTCGGGCAGCATCGCCTGCCGCTTCATCGCGGCCGTCCACTCGTGGAGCGAGAGCTCGTCGACCGGGTCGTCGGCGGCGACGGCCATGCCCTCGATGACCCCGACGTGCGGGCTCAGGCCCTGCAGCCGCGCGGTGACGCCGAACGGTCGCGCGCCCAGCGGCGCCAGCAGCGCGTGCGCCAGCTCATGCTTCGCGACCGGGTGGGGGAAGCCGAGGTCGTTGAGGTGCACCTCGCGCCGCCACGGCTTGGCGAACTGCGTCTGCGCCGCGCCCACCAGGCGCTGCTTCTGCTCCGCGCTCCGGTACCACCACACCGTCACCTTGCCCTCTGGCGCGCCACCGACGAAGTCGGCGATCTGCCCGACGCGGAACTCGAGATCGCCCAGCACCCGGCGCACCTCGGCCGGCGTCAGCCCGCGCGGGTGCAGGAGGATGACGTGGTCGCTCTCCGTCCTCCCGCCCAGGCGCGCCGCCAGGGCCTCGTCGCTCATGCGGAAGCCCAGCGTCGGCCCCGCGAGCTCCAGGCCCAGGAGGAGCGCGAGGGCGCCGCCCAGCCCGACGCGGGTCGCCTTCGAGCGATCTCCGAACGCGCGCGCCGCGGCCAGCACCGCCACGAGCGCCACCAGCAGCGACCCCAGCCGAAACCACAGCAGCGCCCCCGGCACCTTGAGCGCCTCGTCGTACAGCGGCCCCGGGAGGAACCCGGCCAGGTGGTTCCACGCCGAGACCTGCGGCCCGAAGACGATGGGCCAGGCGGTGTGCGCCGCGCTGAGCAGCACGATGACGAGCCAGCCCAGCGTGAAGCGCCACCACCGTCGAAACCGCACCCCGAGCCACACCCCGAGCGCCGCCACCACCACCACGCTGGGCAGCACCAGCAGCGGCACGAACGCGATGGCGAAGAACGGGCTGCACGGCGAGCCGAGCAGGGTGGCGAGCGTGGCCAGGGCGACGGTCAGGGCTGGCGGTGTCACCAGCGTCAGCGCTGCCCCGAGGGTCGCCAGCACCACCTGGCCCAGCGGCGCGGCGGCGTTGCGCATCGACTCCTGGCGGCCGAAGGCCACCCCGAAGGCGCCGCCGAACACGGCGGTGATCAGCGACAGGCCGGTGGCCAGCTCGTACCCGGGGATGCGGGCGACCGGAAACCACAGCAACGACAGCTGGAGGAGCGTGTAGGCCAGCCAGGCGGCGCGCCACAGGCGGTTCGCCATCACCGCCCTGACGCGAAAGAGGACTTCGGGCATCAGCCGGTCCTATAGTCCCGCGCCATGGCGGCAGACGAGAAACCCGGCGCAGAGGGCAGGACTTCGTTCCGCGCGCCCATCGAGCTCAAGGTCGACTACAAGAAGCTCAACTCGTTCTTCGCGGACTACACGAAGAACATCAGCAAGGGCGGCACCTTCATCAAGACGAAGAAGCCGCTGCCCATCGGAACCCGCTTCCTCTTCAAGCTGACGGTCCCCCTGCGGAGTGATCCGTTCGAGCTGCTCGGCGAGGTCGTCTGGAGCACCGTCGAAGGTGACGAGCCCGGCATGGGCATCAAGTTCGTGTACTCCGCCGACAACCAGCGCTCCGACTTCGAGGGCGTGGTGGAGCAGTTGATGTCGACCAGCCTCGGCGCCGACCTGGCCGGCAAGCTGCTCAACAAGCCGATCAAGTGAGGCCGGCGCTCCTCGCGGTCACCGCGCTGCTGCTGGCGTGCCCGGGCGAGGGCAAGCCACCGCCGCCTCCTCCTGCCGCCCCGGTCGTGGCGCCGCCCCCTGCGCCGCCGAAGCCGGTCGTCACCGACATCACCGCCGAGGACTACGCGATGCCGCGGCTGCCGCACGGCACCGTGACGCTGGTGGGCGCTGGTGGAAAGAAGCTGCCCATCGACGCCGAGGTCGCCGCCAGCCGCGACGCGCGCACGCGCGGCCTGATGTGGCGCTACGCCCTGGCCGAGGGCACCGGCATGCTCTTCATCTTCTCGCGCGAGCAGCCGCTGTCGTTCTGGATGCGGAACACCCTCATCCCCCTCGACATGCTCTTCATCGACGCGAAGGGGAAGATCGTCAGCATCGTCGAGAACGCCGAGCCGCGAACGCTCAGCTCGAGGCCCTCGACGGGCCCTGCCACCTACGTGCTCGAGCTGCCCGGCGGGTACAGCGCCAGGCATGGCGTCAAGGCCGGCTCGCAGGTCACCTTCGAGGGCATCGCGAACATCGTCGCCGAAGACTGAGCGCGCGTCAGTTCACCTTGAGCTTGTCGGGGGCCGGCACCACGTCGGTGGCCGAGAGCTCGGTCACCGGCACCACGGCCTGCTGGGTCACGCCCGACGGCTTCGCGGTGGCCGCGTCGAGGTGCTGGGGCGCCTCGTGAGGCGCGCCTGGCTGCTTCGCGGTGGCCGCGTCGAGGGGCTGGGGCGCCTCGGTGACGGGCGCCGCCCTGGTGGTGCTCAGCTGCCTGGCCGTGGCGGCGTCGGCGTGCTGGGCCTCGATCGCGGCGATCTCGGCGTTGGTGGCGACGGCGTGGGCCAGCTTCGCCTCGTCGGCCTGCGAGGTGGCCAGCGCGTTGAGCTTGCGCGCGACGGCCGACATCTCGGCGGCGCGCACGGTGGCGTGCGAGCTGCGCATGCCGATGAGGGCCACACGGGCGCGCTCGAGCAGCGCGACCTGCGACTTCAGCTTCGCCAGCACGCGCTCGCGCTTGAGCTTCATCTCGCCCAGGCGCTCCAGCTCCTCCTTGAGCGACGAGGCGGCCAGCTCGAGCTGCCGCTTGGCCACCACGTCGCGCGCCTTCGCGGCCGACTCGGTGAGCTCGCCGATCTCCTTCTCGAGGTCGCGGTGCGCGTCCTCGTGGAGCTGCGACTCGACGCCGGCCCACTCGCCCGCGAGATCGATGGCGTCCTTGGTCAGCTTGCCGACGGTGCGGGCCAGCTCCTCGCGGGCGGGCTCACGGGGCAGGGCGGCGAGCTGCTTGCCGCTCTCACGGTACAGGCGCATGGCGCGGGTCAGCTGCTCGGCGAACTCGCCGTCGAGCAACGGCAGCACCTCGTCGCCGCGCGCCTCGACCGGGTCGGCCTTGAGCGCGATGTGCGAGGCGAGCGAGCCGAGCCCCGCGAAGAGCGCGATGATGGTGCCGCTCACCGCGGCGTTCAGCAGCATCGGCGTGTGCACGTCGGTCATTCGCGACGACAGGATCTCGGCGACCTTGAGGCCCGCGACCGAGAGGCCGGCGGTCGCGCCAGCCGTCGCGACGTAGTGCCCGATGCCCGGGCGCGAGGCGCCGACCGAGCCCTCTTCTCCGTGCTCGGTGAGCCGCGACTTCACCACCACCGCGCCGGCGACCGCGCCCGCGAGCGCCACCGTCCACCCCTGGGTCAACCCGAAGAGCCAGGGCAGCGCCGGGAGGAGCACCGCGGCGCCCATCAGCAGCAGCCGATCGAGCTTGTCGCCTCGTACGCACGCCAGCGCCATGGCGGCGATCGAGAGGAACGCCAGCGGCACCGGCAGGTGCAGGCGCTGCGTCAGCCACGCCACCACGCCCGCGCCCGCGCCCGCCAGCAGCGACCGGGTGACGTTCCGCTCGAAGACCTCGCGCTGCTGCAGCTGAACCACCGCGGTCGATGACATGGCTTGGTGAGTCTCCGAGAGAGAGGCGTGCTGCGTCAGTAGGTCGAGCCGAACAGGCCGAAGTCGAGCCGGGCCTTCTTCCGCGCGCCCTTGGAGTAGCTGTTGATCGAGCCCTCGTCGTTGGCCTGCTCCAGGCCCTGGATCAGCTTGTCCTGCTCCTCGAGATCGCCTGCGACCGAGGGCGCGCCGGCCACCTTGCCGGAGCCGCCGATGATCGTCTTGTTGGCCTCGAAGAGCTGGCGGGCCTCGGCGCGGTTCCCCTTTCGGAGCGCGTCGACGGCGGCCTGGGTGTTGGCGCCTGCCCGGGCGCGGGCCGCGAAGACGAGCGCCTCGCCGTCCTGGTGCTGCTGGACCACGGTAGCGTCGCTCGAGACGGTCGCGCGCACCAGGGCGTTGGTGGTGACGGGCTGGCTGGCGAGCAGGTCGGTGTAGTTGAGGGTCAGCGCGCTGACGTCGAGCGCCTCGCCGTCGCGGGCGCCGTCGATCGACAGCTGCAGCACCACGCGCTCCGTGGCGCCGGCGGCGAAGTCGGGCAGGGCGATGGTGACGAGCTCCTCGGGCCCGCTGGCCGTGCGGGCGATGGGCGTGTACCCGAGCGTGCGCACCAGCCGGGTGTGGCGCGGCACCTTGATGGTGAGCGTCACGTTTCGGGCCACCTGCGTGCCGGCGGCGTTGAGATCTTTCTGGAAGATCTGCTCGAGCTGCGCGGCGTCTTGCAGGTAGGCATAGGCGCCGGCGCCGACCTCGGCGAACGACTCCATCAGCTGCTCGTTGAAGTCGGTGCCCACGCCGATGCTCGACACCGAGATGCCGGCCTGGCGGACGTCGCGCACGATGCCCACGAGGGCGCCGTGCTCGGTGATGCCCTCGGTCGGCTGGCCGTCGCTGATGAGGATGAGGCGGTTGACCTTGAAGTCGTGCTTCGACCGCAGGAGCAGATCGCGGCCAGTGCTCAGGCCCGCGCCGATGTTGGTGCCGCCGTCGTCCCAGATGCCGTCGATGTACGAGAGCAGCCGGTCCCGGTTCTCGGGGGTGGCGAAGACGCCCTCCATGGCCTTCACGTCGCTGCCGTAGTGCACGACGCTGAGCCGATCTTCGCTGCGCAGCTGGGTGACGAGCGCGCGCGCGGCCTGCTTGGCCTGGTTCAGCTTGAAGCCGCTCATCGAGCCCGAGCGATCGATGACGAGCGCCAGGTTGACGGGCGAGCGGGTGCTGCCGGGCTGCTCGACGGCCACGACGTCGGCGGTGAGGTAGACGTCGGTGCTGCCCAGGCCCACGAAGGGGTGCGAGAGCCGCGTCGTCATCGAGAGGCTGCCGTTGGAGGCGGTCGCCGGGGTGGGGGT
>JACSRE010000139.1 GCA_014879945.1 Myxococcus sp. | reverse complement strand
GGGTGGTGAGCGACGAGGGGCAGCCGGTGGTGAGCAGCGCCACCAGCGCCAGCGCGCCGAAGGAGCCCGCCCGCACCGCCACCGCGCGCCTGGCCGAGCGTCGGCGCCCCGCGAAGAGCGCCAGCAGCGCCAGCGAGAGCGCCCACGCAGAGCCGTCGGCGGCGTTGCAGCCGCAGCCCGTCGTCACCACGCCCGGCGCCATCGGCCCGGTGGTGCCGCCGTCATCGTCGATGACGGTGCCGCCGCCGTCAGGAGCGCCAACGCCGGCGTCGTCGCCGCCATCGAGCGCGCCGCCGTCGGTGCCCGCGTCCTCGAGGCCGGTGCAGACGCGGCGGCCCGTGCTCGGGTCGATGTCCACCTGCAGGTCGCAGTCGTTGTCCTTCAGGTCGCAGACCTCGGGCGCCCCGCGGAAGATGGCGCGGTCGGCGTCGTTGCAGTCGCCGTCGCAGTTGGTCTGGCCGTCACCGTCGGCGTCGAAGCACACCGAGCAGAGGTTGAACCGGCCGGGCGCCGAGTCGATGTACGCGTCGCAGTTGTCGTCGACGCGGTTGCAGACCTCGGCCGCGTGCGGGTTGATGCGCGCGTCGAAGTCGTTGCAGTCGCCGCAGGCCGGCGTGAAGCCGTCCATGTCGCGGTCGACCTGGCCCTCGTCGACCTCGCCGTCGCAGTCGTCGTCGATCATGTTGCCGGGCACCTCGAAGGCGCGCGGGCCGATGTTCGGGTTGTTGTCGTCGCAGTCGCCGAAGCACGACGGGGTGCCGTCGTTGTCGGCGTCGAAGCCCTCGTCGAAGAGCCGGTCGCAGTCGTTGTCCTGGCCGTCACACACCTCGGTCGCCGCGGGAATGGGGCCCGCCGCGCCGTGCACGCTGGCGTTGTAGTCGTTGCAGTCGCCCGCGCAGGTGCTGACGCCGTCGGAGTCGTTGTCGGTGTCTTCGTCGATGCGCCCGTCGCAGTTGTCGTCGATGGCGTTGCCGCACACCTCGGCGCGGGTGGGGTTCACCGCCGGGTTCATGTCGTTGCAGTCGCCGGCGCAGGTGGCCACGAAGTCCATGTCCTGGTCGAAGCCCTCGTCGACGACGCCGTCGCAGTTGTTGTCGAAGCCGTCGCAGCGCTCCACCGCGCCGGGGTTCACGTCGGCGAGGCGATCGTTGCAGTCACGCGTGGCCATGGGGCCGCCGGTGGTGAAGCCGTCGCCGTCTTCGTCGGTGTTCTCGTCGACCTGCCCGTCGCAGTCGTTGTCGAGGCCGTCACCGACCAGCTCGCTGCGGGTGGGGCCCACCGACCGGCCGCCGGCGTTGGGGTCGTCGTTGCAGTCGCCCTGGCAGTTGGTGAAGCCGTCGCCGTCGAAGTCGAAGCAGGGCGCGCCGCGGCAGACGTCGCCGTCGTCCACCGTGGTGTTGCAGTTGTTGTCCTTGCAGTCGCAGATCTCGCGGCCGCCGGGCTTGTTGAACGGGTCGGTGTCGTCGCAGTCGTTCTGGCAGGTGGTGACGCCGTCGCCGTCGAGGTCGAAGCCGTCGTCGACGACGCCGTCGCAGTCTTCGTCGATGCCGTCGCAGAGGAACTCGGGGTCGTTGACGCCGGCGTCGGGCTGGAACGCGGGCGTGCCGCCGTCGGGCAGGGTGGCGGGCAGGCGCTCCATGCGACAGACGCCGGCGCCCATGCCGTTGGTGCAGGTCTGCAACCCGTCGGCGCAGCGGCCCTTGCCGCGGGTCAGCGGCGGGCCCGAGTAGCAGGCGGTGTCGGTGCCATCGATGATCAGGTCGCAGTTGTTGTCGATGCCGTCGCAGATCTCGGGCGCGCCGGGGTTGATGGCCGCGTTGGAGTCGTTGCAGTCGCAGCCGATGCCGCCGTCGGGGGCCACGCGGTTGCCGCAGAGCGCGCACGACACGTAGCCGTCCATGTCGATGTCGAAGGTGCCGTTGTCGACGGTGCCGTCACAGTCGTCGTCGGTGCCGTCGCACTGCTCCGCGCGCGGCAGGGTGACGTTGAGGCAGGAGCCCCAGTCGCCGGCCATGGTGCAGCTCTGCACGCCGGTGCGGCAGACGCCCCTGGGCATGCAGGTGGGGCCCGGGCAGGTGCCGGTGTAGGTGGTGGGCGGGGGAATCATGCCCTGCGGGTCGGCGAAGCACGCGCGCGGGGTGACGTCGTCGAGGCGCCCGTTGCAGTTCTGGTCGATGTTGTCGCAGAGCTCGACCGCGCCGGGGCGGACGTTGGGGTTGGTGTCGTCGCAGTCGCAGTTCATCGACAGGCCGCACGCGATGCAGGCGCGGAAGCCGTCGTTGTCCTGGTCGAAGCCGTTGTCGACGGTGCCGTCGCAGTCGTCGTCGAGCATGTTGCACGTCTCCATCGACGGCACGCGCTCTCCCATGCACAGGCCGAAGCTGGCCACGCCGGCGTCGGGCGTGGCGTTGCACTCCTGGGTGCCCTGCACGCACACCCCGCGGCCTGCGGTGTTGGGCGGGCCCGAGTAGCAGTTCTGCGAGATCTTCCCCGCGCCGGTCGACGCCTCGTCGACGCCGCCGTTGCAGTTGTCGTCGAAGCCGTTGCAGAGCTCGATGCGGCCGGGGCGGACGTTGGGGTTGTTGTCGGCGCAGTCGCAGCCGCCGTCGGGGTTGGCGCCGCAGGTGCCGCACGCGCGCACCCCGTCCATGTCGACGTCGATGATGAGCCCGTTGTCGGCCACGCCGTTGCAGTCCTCGTCCTGCCCGCTGCACACCTCGGGGCGCGGGAGCACCTGCTGCTGGTTGGCCGGCAACCCCAGGCCGCACGCGAGCCAGTTGCCCGCGCCGTTGCACTGCTGGGTCGAGGCGCGGCAGAGCCCGCGCGTCAGGCACTGCGCGCCGGTGCCCTGCACGCCGCCGTCAGAGAGGCCGCACTGCCCGTTGAAGGTGCCCGAGGGGCCGTCGAAGCAGGCGCGCGGGGGCACGTTGTCGTCGGGAATGCCGTTGCAGTCGTCGTCGAGGTTGTTGCAGAGCTCGGGGCCCGCGTCGCGGTTGCGCACGCATAGGAGCGTGCCCATCGGGGTGCACTGCTCGGTGCCGGCCGCGCAGACGCCGGGCTGGCCGGTGCTGCACATCGCGCCCGAGAGGCCGTCGTTGAGCACGCCGTCGCAGTCGTCGTCGAGGGTGTTGCAGACCTCGACGCCCGGGAAGACCTGCACGCCGCCGTCGGGCGCCGTGGTGCCCATGCCGCAGGCGGGGAACGTGCCGCCCTGGCAGAAGATGTTCACGCCGCGGCAGATGCCGCGCGGCGAGCAGTTGGTGCCCGGCGGCATCGTCTGGCACGAGCCGGTGTAGGTGCCCGTGGGGCCCGCGTAGCAGAGCCGTGAGAGGCGCAGGCTGCCCGGCGCGCCCGACTCGTCGATGTCGCCGTCGCAGTCGTTGTCGATGCCGTCGCAGATCTCGGCCGTGCCGCCCGCGCCCTGACACACCAGCGCGCCGCCGGTGCAGGTGACGGTGCCGCCGGTGCACGCGCCGACGCCCGCGTCGTTGGTGCAGGCCGCGCCGCCGCCCGGGTTGCCGTTGTCGACGGTGCCGTTGCAGTCGTCGTCGAGGCCGTTGCAGACCTCGGCGACGTTGAAGCGCTGGGTGCCGCCGTCGGCGCCGGTGGTGCCAGCGCCGCAGGCGGGGAAGCCGCCGGCGCCCGGGCAGAGCTGCAGCACGCCGCGGCACTCGCCGCGCGGGGAACAGTTGGCCGCCGGGCTCGCCCCGCAGGTGCCGGTGAAGGTGCCGGCGGGGCCGGAGTAGCAGACGCGGCTCAGGGTCGGGCTGCCCACGCCCGCGGTCTCGTCGATGGCGTTGTCGCAGTCGTTGTCGAGGCCGTCGCAGATCTCAGCCTGGGTGCCCGGCGCGATGGTCGAGACGCACGCCAGCGTGCCGTTGGCCTGACAGGTCTGCGTTCCAGGCCGGCAGACGCCGAAGGCCGCGGTGTTGGTGCAGGCCGCGCCGCCGCCGGGGTTGCCGTTGTTGACGGTGCCGTCGCAGTCGTTGTCGAGGGTGTCACAGACCTCGGCCACCGCGGTGACGGGGCTCGCGCACGTCGCCAGCGCGCCGCACGCGCCGCACGCCGTGTACGAGGCCGCCCCGCTGCCGGGCGCCGCGTTGCAGGCCTGCTCGCCGTTGACGCAGATGCCCTGCCCCGCCGTGCCCGGGCCGGGGAAGCACGAGCGCTTCAGCTTCGGGAAGTCGGTCGCGCCCACCTCGTCGATGAAGCCGTCGCAGTCGTCGTCGAGGCCGTTGCACGTCTCGGCGACGGGCATGTTCGTCTGCACGCAGGTGAGGCCGCCGGCCCCGCTGCACTGCTGGGTGCCCGCGGCGCACCGGCCCTGCTGGCCCGCCACCGCGCACGACGCGCCGACGCCCGGCACGCCGTCGTCGGGGGTGCCGTCGCAGTCGTCGTCGAGGCCGTTGCAGGTCGACTCGGGCGCCCCGGGCGGGTTCGACGCGGTGATGGGCGCGGCGCAGGTCGCCAGCGCGCCGCACATGCCGCACGCGGTGTAGCTGGCCACGCCTGAGTTGAGCGCGGCGTTGCAGGCCTGCTGGCCGTTGCGGCAGATGCCGACGTTGGGCGTGCCGAAGGTGGCCGCCGGCGTGGGGAAGCAGTTCTGCGTCAGCTTCGGGCTGCCGATGCCGCCCGTCTCGTCGGTCTCGCCGTCGCAGTCGTTGTCGCGGCCGTCGCAGACCTCCATCGACGACATCACGTTCTGTTGGCAGATGACGCCCATCGTGCCCAGGCAGGCCGTGGTGCCCGCTCGGCAGACGCCCTGGTTGCTGGCGATGGTGCAGGCGATGCCGCCGTCGACGGTGCCGGCCATGCCCGAGGGGCCCTCGTCGATGATGCCGCCGTTGCAGTTGTTGTCCTTGCCGTCGCAGATCTCAGGCGCCGCGCCGGGAGGCACGCCGCGCGGCCCGCCGCCGGGGCACGCCACGCCGCGAATGGTGAAGTCACAGTCGTTGCAGTCGCCGAAGCCGCGCCGACAGCCGTCGCCGTCGCAGTCGTTCTCGGGGTCGTTGCCGACGCACTGCACGCCGGACACCTGGGCGGCGCACGTCTGGGCCAGGGCGGGAGCTGCGGTCAGGGCCAGCAGCGCCGCGAGCAGGGTCGTCAGAGAGAGGAGTCGCATGGCTTAGAAGAAGGCTCCGGCCTCGAGGGCGAAGAAGAAACGGTTTTCGGTGAGCGAGAGGCCCGGCAGCTGTGCCGACAGGCGCGAGCCCCGCGCCCCGCCGCGAACGAAGAGCACCGACACGGGCTTGAGCTCGAGCCACGCCTCGCCCGACAGCGACAGCTTCGTCGAGGTGTCGGAGCCGCCCTGCAGGAAGCGCGGGCCGACGGCGAGGTCGAGCGCGAGCAGGTTGCGGAACAACGGCTGCCGAAGGCGCAGCTGCGCGTCGACGCCGCGGTAGGTGGCCGACACCAGCGGCAGGGTGCAGGCGTCGAAGAGCGTGCGCTCTTGGCTCCAGCCGCCGCCGACGCCGATGCTGGGCGCGTAGGTCGAGGCGGCCACCTTGAAGCGGTAGGTGCCGCGCACCTGCAGGTCGTCGTCGGTCATCGAGCAGTTGGTGCCCTGGGCAGCGCCCTCCACGCCCGTGGCCCGCACGAAGGCGCGGCGGAAGTTCACCTCGAGCTCGAGGTCGGCGAAGCGGCCCCCGGCCAGCGAAGGAATGAACTGGAGCGGCTGCACCTGCGCGTAGACGCCGATGCCCGCCACTCCCGAGTTGCGCAGCTCGGCGAGCTGGCCGGCCTGCTCGCCGCCGATGGAGAGGTCGCGCAGCACGCCGCCTGCGCCCACTGCCACCACCACCCGCGTCTTGTCGGGGTCGGGCGCCCACGCCTTCTTCGGCTCTTGAATCACCTCGGGCGGCGAGTCGACGACGTCTTCTTCGGGGGGCGGGAGCGGCGCCTCGACCACGGCCGGGCCCGCGGGCTTCTCCTTCGACAGCTCCACCAGCGCCTTGCCGAGGAGGGCGGCGAGGTCGTCGGCGTTCTTCTGGGTGAGGCCGGTCGCGGCGACCACGGAGTACGGCTCGCCCTTCGGAGCGCCCTCGGGGTCGTGCACGGTGGCGACCAGCGCGCCCGTCTTGCTGAACTCGAGCAGCACCACGAAGCCGACGTTGGTGGCCTTCGCCACCTTCGAGAGCCCGGCCGGGGTGCGCACCATGGCGATGGTGATGCCCTCTTTGGTGAGCGCGCCCTGCGTCGTCTCAGAGGGAATCACCTTGCCGCCCAGCGGCTTCTGCAGGCTGGTGACGAAGCGCCGGTGCGCCGGGTAGTCGAACTTCTCGAACGTCTTCTTGGTGTCGAAGCCGCTGAAGCCGCCCTGGCTCTGGGTGACGCGCACGATGGGCGGCAAGAGCAGCACCGCCTTGACGTCGGCGGTCGAGGACAAGTCGAGCTCGACCTCGGCGGGCCTGGCGGCAGGCGCGGCCGGGGCGGCGGCGGGCCTGGCGGGCTTCTTCGCCTCGGCCTTCTTGTCGGGCGAGCCACCCGAGAGATCGAGCTCGAACTGCGCGAGCGCGCTCGTCGCGCACACCAGGAGCGAGGCGAAGACGACACGGGTCTGCTGGATCACCACGGCACCTCGAAGCGCTCTGACGGCAGGCGGCCAGAAGGAAGAGAGCGTAGGCCAACTGTAGGAAGGCGCGTCTTCCCTGTCAGGAGCGCAGTTTGCCTACACGGCGCTACAGCAGCCGACCGGGTCCGACCCTTCGCTCAGGCCTCGTGCAGGCCCGGCGCTTCGCGTCCCGTGGACTGCACGTACTCGGTGTAGCCGCCGCCGAAGACCTGCGGCCCCTCGGGGGTGAGCTCGAGCACGCGGCTCGACAGCTCGGCGAGGAAGTGCCGGTCGTGCGACACCATCAAGAGGCTGCCCTCGAAGCCCTTGAGCGACTCGATGAGCATCTCCTTGGTCGCGAGGTCGAGGTGGTTGGTGGGCTCGTCGAGCACCAGGAAGTTCGGCGGGTCGAAGAGCATCAGCGCGAGCACCAGGCGGGCCTTCTCGCCGCCCGACAGCACCCGCACCACCTTCTCGGTCTCGTCGCCGGGGAAGCCGAAGCAGCCGGCCAGCGTGCGCAGCGTGCCTTCGGAGCTGCGCGGGAAGGCGTCGACCAGCGTCTGCCAGACGGTCTTGGTGCCGTCGAGCACGTCCATGGCGTGCTGCGCGAAGTAGCCCATCTTGATGCTGTTGCCGACGGTGACGGTGCCGCTGTCGGGCTTCGACTCCTGGGCGACCAGCTTCAGCAGCGTCGACTTGCCGGCGCCGTTGACGCCCAGCACGCACCACCGCTCACGGCGGCGCAGGAGGAAGTCGAAGTTCTTGTAGATGACGAGGTCGCCGTAGGCCTTGTTGACCTGGGTGAGCTTGACCACGTCTTCACCCGAGCGCGGCGGCGGCTTGAAGTCGAAGCGCACCTTCTCGACGCGGCGGGGCGGCTCGACGCGCTCGATCTTCTCGAGCTTCTTCACCCGCGACTGCACCTGGGCGGCGTGCGACGCGCGCGCCTTGAAGCGCTCGATGAAGGCGACCTCTTTCTTGAGCATGGCCTGCTGCCGCTCGTAGGTGGCCTGCTGCTGCGCCTCGGCGATGGCCTTCTGGCCGACGTAGAACTCGTAGTCGCCCGAGTACGAGGTGAGCTCGCCGCCGTCGATCTCGAGGATGCGCGTGCAGACGCGGTTGAGGAACTCGCGGTCGTGCGACGTCATCAAGAGCGCGCCCTCGTACTGCTTGAGGAACTGCTCGAGCCAGATGAGCGACTCGAGGTCGAGGTGGTTCGAGGGCTCGTCGAGCAGCATCGCGTCGGGCTTCATCAGCAGAATGCGCGCGAGCGCCACGCGCATCTTCCAGCCGCCCGAGAGCGCGCCGACGTCGCCGTCCACCATCACCGGGCGAAAGCCGAGCCCGTCGAGGATCTCGCGCGCGCGGCCCTCGAGCGCATAGCCGCCGAGCTCGTCGAAGCGCGCCTGCACCTCACCGAAGCGGGTCACCAGCTGGTCGAGCTGGTCGGCCTTGTCGGGGTCGGCCATGTCGGCCTCGAGCTGCTTGAGCTCCCGCGCGACCTCCGAGACGTTGCCGGCGCCGTCCATCGTCTCTTCGATGACCGTGCGGCCCGCCATCTCGCCGACGTCTTGCTTGAAGTACCCGATGGTGACGCCGCGATCGATCGAGACGCTCCCTTCGTCGGGGGTCTCTTCCTTCATGATGTAGCGAAAGAGCGTCGACTTGCCCGAGCCGTTGGGCCCGACGAGGCCCACCTTCTCGCCCTTGTGGAGCGCGGCAGAGATACCGATGAAGAGGATCTGCTTGCCGTGCTGAGCACCGATGTTGTCGAGGCGAATCATGTCGCGGGCGCCATCGCACAACCGGCCCGCGAGGTCATCGCTTCGTTGGGGTTTGAGAGGCGAGCTATGGAGAAGGCCATGTACCCTTCGCCCGCCTCGCCGTGGTTGCTCTCGAGCTTCCCCCTGCTGGCGGTGGGCCTGGTGCTGCTGGTGGCCGTGGGGCATCGGGTGGCCGCGGTGCGCGCCGGCGTACCTCCCGAGACCGCCCGACGGCAGCTGCTGGCCTCCTGGGCGCCGCGATGGTGTGGCAGACGGCGACGGTGGGCTTGGCGCTCTCGGGGGCCCTGGCGCGCTTCGACGCCCGGCCTCCGCTGCTGATGGTGTTGCTGCTGGGGGTGGCGGGCGGGGCGACGCTGCAGCGCGGCCTTCCGCTCGCGGCCCTCGTGGGCTTCCAGGCCTTCCGCCTGCCGCTCGAGCTGATCATGCACGGCGCGGCGGCCGAAGGCGTGATGCCGCCTCAGATGACCTTCACCGGGTGGAACTTCGACATCGTCACCGGCGCCTCGGCGGTGGTGGTCGCGGGGTTGATGGCCGGCGGCCTCGGCGGCCGCAGCCTGGTCTTCGCGTGGAACGCCATGGGCTCGGCGCTGTTGCTCTCGATCGTCGTCATCGCGGTGGCCTCGACGCCGCTCTTCGCCGCGTTCGGTGAGGGCCCGGCGCTCAACACCTTCGTGGCTTATGCGCCGTTCACCACCTTGCCCACCGTGATGGTGTTGCTCGCCGCGGCGGGGCACCTGCTGCTGTGGCGCAGGCTGCTCGCCGCGCCGTCGGGGGCGTGAGGCGCAACTTCGCGCGGGCCTGCGTCGATATTGGGGTGTGCGCCTGTTCGTCTCCTTCAGCTCGCTGCTCTCACCGCTCCGCAGCCGCGTCGAGCGCGTGGAGGCGCTGGCGGTGGAGCTCGAGCAGTCGCCCGTCGCGTCGGTGTTCGGGAGTCCCTGCACGTCCCCCAGCCCGGGTGGACGCAGGAGACCTCCATGTTCACTGCACTGATCGCCGCCCTCGTCTTCGCTTCGACCCCACCCGCCGTCACTTCGCCTGAACCGGTCGAGGCCAGCGCCGGCCCACACCCCAACGGGCTCTCGCTCGGGCTTGGGTTGATGCCGCTCTTCTCGGCCGATTCAGCGGCCCCCAGCCTCCTGGTTCCTCTGTCGCTCGAGGGCAGCCTCCTGGCGACCGCGTCGCTTGACGTCTTCGTGAGCGTCCCGCTGGCGTTGGCCCGCGTGCCGGTTGGAGCGCCTACGGCCAGCGGCGAGGGCTGGGTGGTCGTCACCGGTGGGCAGGTCGGGCTTCGAAAGCTCCTCGGCGCGGGCCGGCTCCGCCCCTTCCTGGGTGGCCAGCTCACCGGGCTGTACGTGCTGCGACCGACGACGGCGGGCCTCGACCTCGGCGACAACGTCCTGGCTGGGCCGGGCGCGATCGCGGGGCTCCAGCTCGACGTGGCCGAGTCGCTGACGCTTCGCCTGCAGGGAACGTTCGACTGGTTCATCACCCTCGACGGCCCGCAGCGCCTGAGCGCGAGCGCGACGTTCGCCGTCGCCACCAGGTTCTGAGGTCAGCCGGCCAGCCACGCGAGGAACTTCTGCAGCCTCGGCCCGCGCAGGTGCTGGGTGGTGGCCGTGGCGAAGCGCCACGAGGTGTTCAGCTCCTCGGCGGCGCGGCGGAGGTAGCCGGGGAGCTCGGCCAGCGCGCAGACCGTGCTGCCGTCGTCGAGGTGCAGCATGCGGTCGCGGCTGCGCGCTCCAGCCTGAACCCACCCCCGGAAGGCCGCGCCCGGCCGTTGGCTGTCGAGGCTGACCCAGAAGCCGGTGTTCTCGTCTCCAGACACGCGCACCTCGACGCGGAACCGCGGGCCCGAGGCCAGCCCCAGCGACTTCGCCAGCGCCATCACCGGTGAGGCGGTGCGCGCCGCGTCGAGGCGGCGCTCGATGAGCTCGAGGAGCGACGTCATCGCCTTCGTCTTCGCGGCGTAGCGCCCCAGTCGCGAGAGGGGCTCGAGGCGGGCCTCATCGGCGAAGGCGCGCTCGACGTGCGGCAAGAGCGCGTCGGCCGAGGCCTCGGAGCCGTCGATGGCCAGCACCGCCAGCAGCTCCAGCGGCACCACGGTGGAGCCGACGGCGGCGGCCCGTGACGCCTCGACGAGCCGCGCCTGGGCGCCGACGGCGCTCAGCTTCGCGGCCTTCTCTTTGGAGCCCCACGCGTACTGCGACTCGAACACCTTGAGCGCGTTGACGGCGGCCCGCCACGTCGCCAGCAGCGTCACCTCAGTGGCGTCATCGACCGCCGCGCGCAGGAAGATGGACGCGGCCTTGCGGCGCTCGGTGTCGCGCGCCGTCTTCGCGGAGTCGCGCGCCCAGCCCTCGAGGTCGCCCAGGAGCGCGCGCACCACCGCGGCGTCGAGGGCCTCGGTCGAGCGGGCGAAGCGGTACCAGCTCCACTCGAGCAGCTCGAAGGCGGTGCTGACGTCGACGTCTTGCGACGGGTACAGGCCCCACGTGCGCCGCTGCTCTCTCGTGGTGGCCATGGCTCACTCGATGACGGGCGGCGGCTTCTGGAAGCCCTGCACGATGAAGACGCTGTCGGGTTGCCCCGGCCGCGCCCAGGTGAGGAAGAGGAAGTCGCCCGTCTCGGGCTCGAAGTACGCGCCCCACGGCCGGGGGAACCGCGAGAAGAGGCGCCGCCGCGTGCCGGCGATGGGGTTGCCGCGCGCGTCGACCTCGATGACCGACACCTCGTTCGCCGTCCACTCCGAGAGGATGATGCTGGGCTTGCTGAACTGCGCCGAGCCGAGCGGCACGTAGGCGAAGCCCCCCGGGCCGCCCGACAGCTGCATTGCGCCGGTGTCGGTGACCGAGGTGACGTCGTACACGCCGGCGTCGAGGGTGAGGCCGAGCTGGTGCCACCGCCCGTCCGGCCAGCCGACGATGCGGAACTCGCCCGCCGCGGCGAGCCAGGGCGGCACCCGGCCCAGTCCGCCCGCGCTCGAGCCCACCTGCCCCCGCAGGCTCAAGTCGACCGTCCACAGCGGGGCCGACGCGCCCAGGCGCAGCTGCGAGAGCTGCCACACCTGCCAGCCCGTGTAGAGGAGCGAGCCGCCCGCCACCTCGAGGATGTTGGCGTCGATGTACGGGGTGTCGGCGACCTTCGTCGCGGCGCCGTCGTAGCCGATGATGTGGCCGCACGCGTTTCGGCGAAGGCGAACGCGGTAGAGCGCGCCCGCGGGCCGCTCCGAGGCGCCGGCGATGAGCAGGTGGTCGCGGTCGCTCTGCAGGATGACGCAGCCCCCGAGCGGGCCGGGCACGCCGGGCACGGGGCCGAGCTCCGAGAAGGTGTAGTCGGCGGCGAAGTCGGGGTGCATCACCACGCCCGCGTCGTCGGGCGGCTGCGGCAGCGGTGGGCAGAAGCGCCCCGCGTCGAGCTCGCCTCCGCCGCTGCCTCCTGCGGTCGCGTTGCCGCCACTGGCCCCGCCACCTCCGCCCGAGCCGCCCGCGCCTCCATCACCCCCGGCGCTCGAACCGCCACCGGCGCCGCCCCCCACCCGGACCGCGGACGACCCGCACGAGACGGCGAAGAGGAGGACCAGCGGGAGCGCGCGCATCGACGCTCGGAGCGTACCTCAGCGGGCGCGCCGTCAGCTCACGCCGTCATGGCGGGCGGGTCCGCGCTCGGGGACGTGCGGCTGGAGCGCTCGCGTTCTCGCGTACTTCGCGTGGCGTCAGCGGTGCTCCCCGAGGGTCCACCATGGCACTTCAACTTCGAATCCTCAGACCTCAGGGCGACGAGCGGCTGGGCGTCCGAGAGACGACGGAACGACGGGTGACGATGACCGCGTTTGAGGTGGACGAGGCGCTGCGCAGCGGCGCGCTCCGCACGACGGACCTGGTCGAGCTCGATGGCAGCTGGCACTTCCTGGCCGACGCGATTCCCTTCGTCGACGCGGCGGCGGTCGCCCTCGCCCGGGAGCGCCGACTCGCGTTCCTGGTGGCGGCCCGGCAGGCGCTCCTCGCCTCGGTTGTCGTGGCTCCACCGCGCTCTACTTCGCGTTGCTCGAGTGGGTTCGGCGGACCCGCTAGCCGACCCGTCGTGGGAGAGGCCGGGGCGCTCGAGCTCGACAGCGGCCGAACCGACTCAGCCGCCGAACACCATGCCGGCGCGCGAGAGCCACTCGGCGATGGGCCCGGGGACGATGCCCAGCGCCACCGTCGCCACCGCCGACACCACCAGCGCGACCTCGGTCGTCCAGTGACGGAACGTCGCGGGCGCGTCGGCCGCCGCCGGGCGCATGAACATGTAAACGACGACGCGCAGGTAATAGTAGGTGCCCGCGACGCTCGAGAGCACGCCCACCACCGCCAGCCAGATGAGGCCCGCGTCGACCGCCGCGCTGAAGATGTAGAGCTTCCCGAGGAAGCCCACCATCGGGGGCACGCCGGCGAGCGACAGCATGAAGGCCGCCATCGCCGCCGCCCAGCCGGGCTGCCGCTGGGCCAGGCCCGCGAGGCGCTCGAGGTCCCACGTGTTGCTGCGCGTCTCGTCTTCACGCCGCTCGATGGCCGCCAGGGTTCCGAAGGCGCCGATGGAGGTGACGGTGTAGCCGAGCAGGTAGAAGAGAATGCCCTTGTAGACGCTGGCGTTGACGGCCGCGTTGGCCAACAGCGGCGTCGCCGAGAGCACCCCGCCGGCGTCTGAAGACCGCGCCGCGTCGGGCACGAAGAGCGCGGTGACGCCCAGCAGCAGGTAGCCGGCGTGCGCGATGGAGGAGTACGCCAGCATGCGCTTGACGTTGCGCTGCGGCATCGCGAGCAGGTTGCCGCCCACCATGGTGAGGAGCGCCAGCAGGCTGAAGAGGATGAAGGGCACCTGCGGGTCGAGCCCGTTCACCAGCGCGAGGAAGGTGCGCACCATGGCGACGATGGCCGCGGCCTTCACCCCGACGCTCATCAGCGCCGTCACCGGCGTGGGCGCGCCTTCGTAGACGTCTGGCGTCCACATGTGGAACGGCACCGCCGCCACCTTGAACGCGAAGCCCGCCAGCACCAGCCCGAAGCCGGCGTAGACGAGCCCGCCCCGGGTGGCCATGGCGCCCGGCAGGAGCGTGGCGAGGTCCGACAGGCGGGTGGTGCCGGTGGCGCCGTAGAGCAGCGCCGCGCCGTACAGCAGCAGGGCGCCCGCGAAGGCGCCGAGGATGAAGTACTTGAAGCCGGCCTCGGCCGGGCGCGGGCCGCGGCGCAGGAAGGCCGTCAGCGCGTAGGTGGCGACCGACAGCACCTCGAGGTTGATGAAGAGGGTGATGAACTCGTTCGACGCCGCCAGCAGGCTCATGCCGGCCGCCGCGAAGAGCATCAGCGCGTAGAACTCGCCGCGCTCGGCGTTGCGGTGCTTGAGGAAGCCCGCGGCCAAGAGGCTCGCCAGGCCCGTGCCCAGGCACACCATCACCGTCATGAAGCTCGAGAACGGGTCGATGACCGCGAAGCCCTGCAGCACCAGGCGCGCCGGCTCGAAGGCGTTGTTGAGGGCCACCACCCCGGCGATGCCCGAGGTGACGAGCGCGATGACCGCCATGTAGGTGCGGTTGGGCGACGAGAGGAAGACCTCGGAGAGCATCAGCACGATGGCGCCGAACACCAGCGCCGCGGCCGGCAGCACCACGTGGAGGTCGAACATCGTGACGGTGGGGGTGTTCAGCACGGTTGGGTCACCAGGTCAGGGGTTCTGCAGGTTCAACGCAGCCGCGGGGAGGATTCGACCCGTCGGCATCAAGCGCGGCATGGCGGCGGGCGCGGCCTCGGCCACCACGTCGGCCTTCGCGGGCAGCTCCCGCACGCGCACCCGCACCTTCGCGTCTTCGGTGGCCGCGTCGGTCTTGCCCGAGGCGTACTGCGCGCGGGCGATGAAGCGCTCCGTCGAGGGGTTGAGCATGTCGAGGAAGGGCTGCGGGCGCAGGCCCATCACCGCGATGAGGATGAGCAGCGGCACCACCGCCAGCACCTCGCGGCGGTTGAGGTCCTTCAGGCCGAGGTTCTCCTGGTGCGTCACGGTGCCGAAGAAGACCTTCTGCACCATCCACAGCATGTAGGCCGCGCCGAGGATGACGCCGGTGGTGGCCGCCACCGAGAAGGCCATCGGCAGGTTCGACTTGAACGAGCCCAGCAGCACCAGGAACTCGCCCACGAAGCCGTTGGTGCCCGGCACCGCGATGCTCGAGAAGGTGACGATGAGGAAGAAGGCGGTGAAGACGGGCATCACCCTGGCGATGCCGCCGTAGTCGGCCATCAGGCGCGCGTGGCGGCGCTCGTAGAGGAAGCCGAAGAGGAGGAAGAGGGCGCCCGTCGAGATGCCGTGGTTGAGCATCTGGTACGCGCTGCCGGTGGCGCCTTCGCTGGTGAAGGCGAACATGCCCAGCATGCAGTAGCCGAGGTGGCTGACCGACGAGTACGCGATGAGCTTCTTGATGTCTTTCTGCGCCAGGCACATCAGCGCGCCGTAGACGATGCCGATGACGGCCAGCAGGCTGATGATGACCTGGTACTGCCGCGCGGCGACGGGGAAGAACGGCACCGCGAAGCGCCAGAAGCCGAAGGTGCCCATCTTCAGCATCACGCCGGCCAGGATCATCGAGCCCGCGACGGGCGCCTGCACGTGCGCGTCGGGCAACCAGGTGTGCACGGGGAACATCGGCACCTTGATGGCGAACGCGATGGAGAAGGCGATGAACATCAGCGGGCCCCAGCGCAGCAGCGCCGAAGCGCCCGCCGAGACGTTGGAGCAGTCGCCCGCCGCGGTGCACGCCGCCACCTCGCGGTTGAGCGACATCAGCCCGTTGTAGAGCGTCGCGTAGTCGAAGCTGCGCGAGCCGGCCGGCGCGGCGATGAAGTACGCGGCCAGCAGCGCCACCAGCATCAAGAGCGAGCCGACCAGCGTGTAGAGGAAGAACTTGGTGGCGGCCATCTGCCGCTCCTCGGCGCCCCAGACGCCGATGAGCAGGTACATGGGGATGAGCATGGCCTCGAAGAAGACGTAGAAGAGCAGCACGTCGAGCGAGCACACCGCGCCGATGAGGGCCGTCTGGAGCACCAGCAGCGCGAGGTGGAACTCCTTCACGCGCTCCTCGACGTACGTCCAGCTGGCGAGCACCACCAGCGGCCCCAGCACGCCCGTCAGCAGCACCAGCGTCATCGCCAGGCCGTCGACGCCGATGTGGTAGCTCAGGCCGAGATCGTCGATCCACCGCATGCGGTACTCGAGCTGGAACTCGTTGGGGTGGCGCGGCACGAAGCGCGTCCACGCCCAGAGGCAGGTGGCGAGGTTGAACAGCATGCCGACGAAGGTGACGGCGCGAATCTGCGCCTTCTCGGTCCTGGGCAGGAACAGCACCAGCGCCGCCATCAGCAGCGGCGAGAAGATGACCAGGTTCAAGATGCGGGTGTCGTAGATGCTCGTCACAGGGCGTACCTCTGGAGGACCCACACGAGAGCGCCGGCGAGGCCGAGCGCCATGATGGCGGCGTAGGCCTGCGCGTCACCCGTCTGCAGGTAGCGCAACACCGAGCCGCTCTGCTTCGTCACCCACGCCGTGCCGCGAACCGCGACGCCGTCGATGAGGATGGAGTCAACGACCCGCCACAGCACGCGGGCCACCACGCCGAGCGGGCGGATGATGACGAAATTGTACACCTCGTCGACGTAGAACTTGTTCCACGAGAAGGTGCGCAGCGCCTCGAGCGGGCCCGGCAGCGGCTGGCCTTTGCGCGAGGGGAAGAAGCGCATGTAGAGGAAGAAGGCGATGCCGCCCCCGGTGAGCGCGATGAGCCACGCCTGCAGGTAGGCGCCCCAGGGCACGTGCTCCTCGGGCGGAATGACGAGGAACTGCCGCTTCGCCAGGTTCTCTTGCGTGGTGCGGAAGACCGGGTCGAGGAAGTTCTCCATCAGCGTCTGAATGGTGCCCCGGCCCTCGGCCTTCATGATGGGCAGGCCGTGCACCAGCGCCACCACGCTCAGCACCGCCAGCACCACCAGCGGCAGCGTCATGTGCCAGCTCGACTCGTGCGCGTGCGGCGTCTTCGCCTCGGCCGAGCGCGGGTACTCGAAGGCCACGAAGTACATGCGCATCATGTAGAAGGCCGTGCAGCCCGCCGCGACGACGCCCAGCACCCACGCCGTCTTGAGGGCCCAGGCCACCGCCGGAATCGAGTTGGTGTGGGCCGCGTGCAGGATCGCGTCCTTCGAGAAGAAGCCCGACAGCGGCACGATGCCGGTGATGGCCAGCGTGGCGACGAGGAAGGTGAGCCACGTCGTCGGCATCTCTTTGCGCAGGTTGCCCAGCTTGGTGATGTCTTCCTCTTCGCCGTTGCCATGCATCACGCTGCCGGCGCCGAGGAAGAGGCAGGCCTTGAAGAACGCGTGGGTGATGACGTGGAGGAACGCGGCCCAGAAGGCGCCCGCGCCGATGCCCAGGAACATCAGGCCCAGCTGCGACACCGTCGAGTAGGCCAGCACCTTCTTGAGGCCCTTCTGGCTGAAGGCGATGAGCGCGGCGACCAGCGCGGTGGTGGCGCCGATGAGCGCGATGGTGGCCATGGCCGTCGGCGAGAGCACCGCCAGCCAGCTGATGCGGCAGAACAGGTAGATGCCCGACGTCACCATGGTGGCGGCGTGAATGAGGGCCGAGACCGGCGTCGGGCCCGCCATCGCGTCAGGCAGCCACACGTAGAGCGGAATCTGCGCCGACTTGCCGGCCGCGCCCAGGAGGAACAGGAGCAGCGCCGCCGTCAGCACGCCGCCGAAGGTGAAGCCCTCGAGCGGCCCCGCGGGGATCGTGTCGTCGAGCAGGCTGGCGAAGACCTTCGAGCCCTCCTCCAGCACCGGCACGGCCAGCGGCCCCTTCTGCTTCGCGCCGTCGCTCAGGCGGGCCAGCACCGACGAGCCCTCGAGGCCCGGGCGGCCGAGCTTGCTCGACACGTCGGCCGGCATTTTGGTGGCCGCCTCGAGCGCCAGCACCATCAGGAAGCTGCCCACCAGGAAGCCGAAGTCACCGATGCGGTTGGTGATGAAGGCCTTGCGCCCCGCGAACGCCTTGGCCGGGTCGGTGTACCAGAAGCCGATCAGCAGGTAGCTGCACATGCCGACGCCCTCCCACCCGACGAAGAGCAGCGGCAGCGAGTCGCCCAGCACCAGCGTCAGCATCGCGGCGACGAAGAGGTTCAGGTACGCGAAGAAGCGCCAGTACCCGTCGTCGTGGCTCATGTACTCGGTCGAGTACAGGTGAATGAGGAAGCCCACGCCGGTGATGACCAGCAGCATCGAGCCCGAGAGGTGGTCGGCGAACAGCCCGAACGTCACCTTGAAGGCGCCCGCCGAGAACCAGGTGCCGTAGTCGGCGCCCACCGCGTAGTTGACGCTCCCGAACGGCGTCGTCGCCATGGCCCGGTAGTCGTTGATGGTCCAGAAGACGATGAGCGACAGCAAGAAGCTGCCGAACACCGCGCCCACGGCCACCAGGTGCGTGTTGGCCCGGCCGATGATCTTGCCGAACACCCCGGTGATGAAGGCGCCGAGCAGCGGCAGCAGGATGATGAGCCACAACATCTGGCCCGCCTGCTGCGGGTCGACCGGCGCGGTCTGGAAGAACTCGACGAGTTTCTGCATGGCTCTTTTCGCTCCTGACTCAACCGCCGTGTGAAGGGCCGTCTGGGGTCAGTGCTTCATGGACTGAATTTCTTCGATGTTCACGGTGCCCCGGTTTCGGAACACGGCGATGACGATGGCGAGGCCCACGGCCGCTTCGGCGGCGGCGACGGCGATGATGAAGAAGGGCCCGAGGTGGCCCACCACATCACCCCGCTCGCGCGCGAAGGCGAGGAAGGTGAGGTTGGCGGCGTTGAGCATCAGCTCGATGCACATGAACACCACGAGCGCGTTGCGGCGCACGAGCACGCCCAGCATGCCCATGCAGAAGAGCGCCGCCGCGAGGATGAGGTAGTGGGCCGTGGGGACGACGGTCATGAGAATCGATCTCCGGTGAGGCTTAGACGCGGGCCTTGGCCACCACCACGGCGCCGACGATGGCGACGAGCAGGAGCAACGAGACGGCTTCGAAGGGGAAGAGCCACTGGGTGTACAGCACCGCGCCGAGCTCCTTGAGCGTGCCGAAGCTCGAGAGCCGACTGGCGTCGGTGGCCCAGGTGACGGTGTCGCCGGGGGGCAGCTTGCGGAACACCCCGACGAGCGAGGCGAGCAGCGCGGCGGTGGCCAGCGCGCCGGCGATGCGCGAGGGCGAGAGCTGCACGATGGGGCCGTGGTCGGTCAGCGACAGCAGCATGATGACGAAGAGGAACAGCACCATGATGGCGCCGGCGTACACGAGCACCTGAATGACGGCGATGGTGTGCGCCCACAGCAGCACGTAGGTGCCGGCGAGGAAGAAGAACGTCGCCACCAGCGAGATGGCGCTGGCCACCGGGTTGCGCACCGCGATGACGCCGCCGGCGCCCGCGATGGTGCCGATGGCGAAGACCCAGAAGAGAACCTGCTCGGCCATCACTGGAACTCTCCGTACGTGCCCCAGGGCTTGTCGCCGTGCGGGCAGCGCTTCTGGGTGATGTGGTCTTCGAAGTCCTTGCGGAACTTCTGCACGAACGACTGCACGGGGAGCGCCCCGGCGTCTCCGAGCGCGCAGATGGTGTTGCCCAGGCCGATGGGGGGCCAGGGCGCGATGGACTGCGCCACCTGCATCAGGGTGTCGAGGTCGGCCAGCTCGCCGCGGCCCTCTTCGATCTTGCGCAGGAGCCGCGCCATCCACGGCTGGCCCTCGCGGCAGGGGGTGCACTGGCCGCACGACTCTTCGGCGTAGAACCGCGCGACGCGCCAGAGGCTGCGCACCATGCACGTCGAGTCGTCCATCACGATGACGCCGCCGGAGCCGGCCATCGACTGGAGCGGCTTGAAGGCGTCGAACTCGAGCTTCACCTCGAGCTCATCGGCGGTCAGCACCGGCGCCGAGCTGCCGCCGGGAATGACGGCCTTGACGGAGCGGCCCTCGGGCATGCCCTGGCCGTACTCCTTGTCGAAGATGAGCTC
Organism: Myxococcus sp.; assembly: GCA_014879945.1. Classification (GTDB taxonomy): domain Bacteria; phylum Myxococcota; class Myxococcia; order Myxococcales; family Myxococcaceae; genus Xiheimicrobium. The sequence continues at coordinate 1,611 of JACSRE010000139.1, read as the reverse complement.
CTTCATCGAGGTGTCCATGCCCACCTCGTAGGTGCCCGGGCGCTTGACGCTGCCCGAGAGCGTCACCAGGCGGGTGCCGCCGGACTTGGCGGCGCCGAGCCTGGCGAACCAGTCGGCGCCCTTCTCGAAGATGCGCGGGAGCGCGGCGATGGTCTCGACGTTGTTCACCACCGTGGGGCAGCCGAAGAGGCCCACCACCGCGGGGAACGGCGGCTTGAGGCGGGGCCAGCCCTTCTTGCCTTCGAGCGACTCGAGCAGCGCCGTCTCTTCGCCGCAGATGTACGCGCCGGCGCCGCGCACCTGGTAGACGTCGAGCTCGAAGTCGGTGCCCATCAGCTTCTTGCCGAAGACGCCGTTGGCGTAGGCGTCGGCGATGGCGGCGTCGAGCACGGCCGACGGGTGCTTGAACTCGCCGCGCGCGTAGATGTAGCAGGTGTGCGCGCCCAGCGCGTAGCAGGCGATGCCGATGCCCTCGAGGAGCAGGTGCGGGTCGTACTCGAGGATGAAGCGGTCTTTCGCGGTGCCGGGCTCGGACTCGTCGGCGTTGATGGCGAGGTAGCGGGGCTTGGTGTTCTTCTCGAGAGAGGGAACGAAGCTCCACTTGAGGCCGGTGGGGAAGCCGGCGCCGCCGCGGCCGCGCAGGTTCGACCTCTTCACCTCGTCGGTGACCTGGGCGGGCTGCATCGAGGTGAGCACCTTCTTGAGCTGCTGGTACCCGCCGCGCTCCTGGTAGCCCTTGAACGCGTGCTGACCGGGCTTGCCCCAGTCACGCGTCATGACCTTCTCGGTGAGCACGCTCATGAGAGCTTCTCCAGCAGGGCGTCGAGCTTCTGCTTCGTGAGGTTCTCGTGGTGGTCTTCGTTGATCTGAAGGCAGGGCGCGGTGCCGCAGCTGGCGAGGCACTCGGTCTCGCGCAGGAAGTACTTCTCGCCGCGGGTGCCGGCGTGGGTGTTGAGCTTCTGCTCCATGTACTTGAGCATGCCCTCGGCCCCACGGAGCGCACACGAGAGGTTGGTGCAGACGTCGATGACGTACTTGCCCGGCTTCTCGGTGTGGAACATCACGTAGAAGGTGGCGACCTCGTAGCAGTGCGCGACGGTCGTCTCGAGGCGCTCGGCCACCAGCTTCATGCCCTCGGGCGGCAACCAGCCCTTGATGGTCTGGAGCACCCTCAAGGCGGGCAGCATCGACGCGCTCTTGCGGTCATTCGGGTAGTGGGAGAGCAAGACGGCGATCTCGTCGTCGAATCGCTTCTGCTCTGCGGCGGTGAAGAGGGGCTCCGACATGGCGGCGGGTTCGTAGAAGCGAGCACCCCCCACGTCAACGAAAACCCAGTGTGTGTGGGCAGTTCGGATCAGTGGGCAGCTTCAGCGAGCGATGAGCCGGCGGCTGGCGAACGGGCCGCGACCCTTGGCGCTCAGGGGCTGAACGCCGTGGCGGAGGTGAAGATCGCGTCGAAGGCTGCGGGGCTGGAGCGCGGGTTGCCGGGGTCGAGCGCCCCGCCTCGACATGGACACCACATGTCGAACGTCGTCGACGCACACGTGCGGTTGAACTCCGTCGTCACCCGCCCGGCTCCGTCGTGCGTCCGGCAAGCTGGTGGCCGACGCG
>JACSRE010000288.1 GCA_014879945.1 Myxococcus sp. | reverse complement strand
CCAGCGCATCACCTTCTGCGTGAGGGCGTCGGGCGCGAACCAGGGAATCGCGGGCATCGTCACGCCGCGCGCGTGGGCGCGGTTGTCGGCGTCGAAGCTCCACTTGCCGCCCTCGGGCTTGCCGCGCGCGTCGACCAGCAGGCCGAGCTTCTGGCGCATCAACGGGTAGAACTGGTCCATGCGCAGCTGCTTGCGGCCCTTCGCCCAGTCGCGAAACTCGTCGCGCGTGGTGAGGAAGTGGCCGCCCGGGCCGCCGTCGTCGTGCACCGTCAACGGCAGCGACGTCGTCAGCGCCCGAAGGCGCGCGTCGATGGCCCACTCCTTCGGCGCCATCACGTGCAGCTCGGCCGGCTTCGCCCACGCCGCGAAGGCGCTGACGCCGCTGGCGTAGTCATCGGCGAGGCGGTGCTCGACGTGAAACCCGGCGGCGCGGCGCTCCTCGACGAAGTGGCGCAGCGAGCTGACGATGAGGGTCAGCTTCTGCCGGTGCCACGGCAGCGCGTGCACCTTGGCGCGCGTCTCGAGCACCAGGAGCTGGCCGGCCTCGGGGCTCGAAGGGAACGCGGCGAGCGAGGGGTCCTGGTCCCACGGGAGGACGACGGTGACGCGGCTGGCGCCGGCCCTGGGGCGGCGGGTGACCTGTTCGACGGGCAGTGGGCTCGACACCGGCGGGAGCTAACGGGCCGCCCGCGCCGTGGCCACGCGCGGTGACGAGGCGCTCGGCCCGGCGGGGGTGCGCTACGGTGCGCGAATGAAAACCCGCCTGGCGGTCTTCGTGGTGCTGGCAGGCTGTGGCGCCGTCATCGAAGGCCCTGACGCTGGCGCGCTCCTCGTGGACGCCGGCCTCGCCGTCGACGCCGGAACCGGCACCGACGCAGGCCTCTTCGACGCTGGCGAAGCCGACGCGGGGCGCACCGACGCCAGCACCGACGCAGGCGCGCCGCTCGACGCCGGGCTCTCCACCGACGGCGGAGCCCTCACCGACGCGGGCGCCGTCGACGCGGGGTTTCCGAACGTCGACCGCTCCTCACCACAGCTGTACCGGTTTCAGTTCACCGCCGAGGCGGCCGAGCCCGACGCCGGCCGGTGGATGGGCAACCAGCTCGCGCGCCTCGATACCCGGGTGGCGCCGCGTGGGCTGCTCGTCGTCTACCTCCACGGCGCGGGCACCCCGACGACGTGCGGCTCGAGCGCGCACCAGGAGCTCCTCGCGGGCCTGGGCTTCCACACCATCGGCCCCTGCTACGCCAGCGACTACGGCGTGGGGAACTGCGGGACTGAAATCGGCGCCTGCCGGCTCGAGGCCTTCGATGGCGTCGACCGCCACCCCTTCATCTCCATCGCGCCTGCCGAGAGCCTGGAGCGCCGGGTGGTGCGCATGCTGGAGCGCCTGCAGACGCTCAACCCGCAAGGCGACTGGCGCTTCTTCCTCGTCAACGGCGCGCCCCGGTGGGACCGCATCGTCATCTCGGGCATCAGCCACGGCGCGAGCTCGGCGGGCCTCATCGCCAAGGTGCGCAGCGTGCACCACGCGGTGATGCTCTCGGGCCCGCTCGACACCAACCAGGCGTGGCTGTCCCTCCCCTCGCGCACGCCGGCGGCGCAGGTGTTCGGCTTCACGCACACCGGCGACCCGCAGCACGCAGGCCACCTCGCGGCCTTCGAGGCCATGGGCCTGCCGGGCGCCCCCACGCGCATCGAAGACGGCGGCAGCCCCTGGGGCGGCTCGCGCCGGCTCTTCACCTCGGTGGCGACGACGGACCCGCACGGCTCGACCCAGGCCGGCGGCAGCGCTCCGCTCAACCCCGACGGCGGCTACCGCTTCGCGCCGGTGTGGCGCGAGCTGTACGTGCGCTGAGCGCCTGGCGCTCTTTGCAGGTGAATTGGCGCGCGCTGCGAGTGCGCTGGCGCCGTCGGCCTCTTAGGTTGCCCACGTCGCGGTCACCCGCGGCTTGAACCCTCGACCCCCGGAGCACACCCATGGGCTGGACCCCCGCCGAACTCCCCGACCTCAGTGGAAAGACGTACGTCATCACCGGCGGCAACAGCGGCCTCGGCCTCGAGGCGGCGAAGCTCCTCACCGGGAAGGGCGCGCGCGTCGTCATCACCGCCCGGAGCGCCGACAAGGCCAACGGCGCGCTCGGTGAGGTTCGCGCCGCCGTGCCCAACGCCGACGTGGACTTCGTGGAGCTCGACCTCGCAGACCAGAAGAGCGTTGACGCCGCGGCCTTCGCCCTGCGCCAGAAGTGCCCGCGCATCGACGCGCTCATCAACAACGCGGGCGTGATGCAGACGCCCGAGAAGCGCACCGCCGAGGGCTTCGAGCTCCAGCTGGCGACCAACCACCTGGGGCACTTCAGGCTCAACGCGCAGCTCCTCGACGTGCTCGAGGCGTCGGGCGGGCGCGTGGTGCCGGTCTCGAGCATCGCGCACAAGTTCGGCAAGATTGCCCTCGACGACCTGCAGTCAACGCGCGGGTACGACCCCACCACCGCCTACTCGCAGTCGAAGCTGGCGAACCTGATGTACGCCTTCGAGCTGCAGAAGCGGCTGGCGGCGCGGGGGAGCAAGGTGACGGCCATCGCCGCGCACCCGGGCTACAGCGCGACGAACCTGCAGACGGCCGGCGTGGGCATGGAGGGCGGCAGCGCGCTCCTCAAGTGGATGTACAAGGTGACGAACGCCGTGATGGCGCAGCCGGCCGAGCGCGGCGCCTGGCCCCTGGTGCTCGCGGCGGCCGCTCCATCCGCGAAGCCCGGCGCGTACTACGGGCCGACCGGGCTCGGGCAGATGCGCGGAGCGGTGGGTGAGTCGTTCGTGGCCGACGGGGCGCGCGACGAGAAGGTCGCCAGCCAGCTCTGGGAGAAGACCGAGGCGCTGGTGGGCTCGTTCTTCCGCGCCTGATGGGGAACGCGGCGCCCTCCTATGCCGTCAGCCCTGCCTACGCGCTGCTGCTGCGCGACATGGGCCTTTCGCCTGCGCGGTTGCTGCGACGCGCGGGGCTGCCGGCCGACCTCTTCTCGCGCGGGTCGATGCGGCTTCCCGCGGCGCAGTACCACGCGGTGTGGAGCGCGCTCGAGGCCGAGGCCGGGCCGACGCTCCCGGTGCGCATCGCGCAGGCCCTCTCGGTCGAGGCCTTCGACCCGCTGCTCTTCGCCGTCATCTGCAGCCCCGACCTCGCGCGGGCCGCGAGGCGCCTGACGCAGTACAAGCCGTTGATCGCCCCCTTCACCGTCAGCGTCGAGGCGTCTGCCCACGAGCTGACCTTGCGGGCGACCTGGCCGACGGGGCTCGAGCCTCCGCGTTCGCTGGGGCACACCGAGCTGTTGCTCTGGGTCTCGTTGACGCGCATCTCGACGCGCGCCGAGGTGCGGCCGACGCGGGTGACGGCTCCAGTGGCGCCCGCCGACGCGGCCGGGCTCCGCGCCTACCTGGGCACCGACGTTCGCCGCGGGCCCGCGTGGGCGGTGACGTTCTCGGCGGCCGACGCCGCGCGCCCCTTCCTCACCGCGAACGAGGGCATGTGGGCGTTCTTCGAGCCCGAGCTGCGCAGGCGGCTGGCCGAGCTCGACGAGGGCGCCAACATCACCCAGCGCGTCCGCGCCGCGCTCCTCGAGGCGTTGCCGGCCGGCGAGGTTCAGATGGAGGCCGTCGCGCGCCGCCTCGCGGTGAGCAAACGAACCCTGCAGCGGCGGCTGAATGAAGAGGACACCACGTTTCAGCAGCTGCTCAGCGCCACCCGCGAGTCGTTGGCGCTGCACTACCTTCGGCAGAGCCAGCTGAGCGCGTCGGAGATCGCCTTCCTGCTCGGCTACGAAGATCCCAACTCGTTCTTCCGCGCGTTCGGGTCGTGGACCGGGCGCACCCCCGAGGCGGTGCGCGTTCTTGGGGTGAGCCGGTGATCGCTTTGCGGGGCTCCTGACCACAGGGAGGAATCGCGCCGCTCCGGCGCCATTTCGGGAGCCCTCGCCTTGAACCATCGACGCCCTGTCCCTTCAGCCGTGTGGCCTGCGCTCGTGCTGGGCCTGACCACCCTGACGGCCTGTGGGCCGCTCCCTTTCGAGGCTGACGGTGGCGCGACCTCGCCGACCGACGCAGGCCTCGTGACGCAACCCGACGCCGGAGCGACCGACGGGGGAACGACCATCGGACCCGACGCAGGCCAGGCCTCGCAGACGCCGGTGCTCACGGCCCTCTACCCGGCGACCGTCTATGCGAGCGCCTCGGCGCAGACGCTGACGCTGGTGGGGAGCCGCTTCGAGGCCGGCGCCACCGTCGAGGTCAACGGCGTCAGCCGCCCGGCGGCCTTCGCCAGCGCCAGCCACCTCACCGCGCCCCTCACCGCCGCCGAGCAGGCGACGGCGGGCGCCTTCGTGGTTCGTGTCGTCAACCCGGCGCCCACGTCGCTGACCTCGGCGGGGCGGAACCTCACGGTGGTCGCCCTGACGCTGGGCGACCCGGTCATCACCACGCGCGACTGGACGGCCGAGACCCACGGCAAGCTCAGCGCGGCCGCCATCACCGCCAACGCCGCAAAGGTCTTCGACGAGACGAAGGTGCAGCGGCTCGACGTCACCATCGACGCGCGCAACTGGGCGGTGATGCGCTCGAACCTCGCCAGCCTGACGTCGACGCTGGGGAACTCGCGCGACTACTCGGTGCTCGACAGCCCCATCTACGTGCCCGCCGAGGTCCGCTACGAGGGCAAGCAGTGGTACCGGGTCGGCGTTCGCTTCAAGGGCAACTCGAGCCTCTTCTCGGCGAACAGCAACAAGCTGCCCTTCAAGCTCAAGTTCAACGAGTTCGAAGACCTCTACCCGGCCATCGACGGGCAGCGCTTCTACGGGTTCAAGTCGTTCAGCCTGAAGAGCAACTTCAAGGACGAGTCGGCGGTGCACGAGCAGGTCGCCGGCAAGTTGTTTCGCGACTTCGGTCTCAAGGGCCCGCGCGCCTCGTTCTACGAGCTCTACGTCGACGTGGGCGCGGGGCCCGTCTACTTCGGCCTCTACACGCTGGTGGGGAGGTCGACGACACCGTCCTCAAGACCCAATACGCCGACGGCAACGGCAACCTCTACAAGCCTGAAGAAGGGCCGGCGACGTTCGCGGCCGGCAGCTTCGGCACCTGGGGCATGGGCAAGAAGACGAACGAGGACGACCTGGACTACTCCGACATCCGCGCGTTCACCGAAGCCATCAACGCCGAGTCGCGCCTGAGCGACCACGCCACCTGGAAGGCCAACCTCGAGGCGGTGCTCGACGTGCCCATCTTCCTCCGCTGGCTGGCCGCCAACGCGGTGATGCAGAACTGGGACACCTACGGGGTGATGCCCCACAACTTCTACCTGTACCGGAACCCCGCCACCCAGCGCTTCGAGTGGATTCCGTGGGACAGCAACGAGGCGCTGGTCGCCAACAACCGGTGCCTGAGCCTGGGCGCCTCTGAGGTGACCGCCTCGTGGCCCCTCATTCGCTACCTGCTCGACGACCCTGACTACGCGGCGCAGTACCGAACCTACGTGCGTGAGTTCGGCGGCACCGTGTTCACCGCCGCGCGCCTGACGCCCGAGGTGGACCGCCTGTCGGCGCTGCTCGCCAGCTCGATTCAGCGCGAGGTCGCGGGCTACACGTTCACCTCGGCCTCCAGGTTCTCGGCGGCGATGGCGGCCCTGAAGAGCCACGTCACGCGCCGCGAGGCGGCGGCGTTGGCCTACTGACGTTCCGCTTCTTCGAGCCCAGGAGTCCAGGGCCTGCCGCAGCGCCTCACGACGCTCATCGCGCCGCTCGACGGCGTGGGCCTGACGGCCGCGAGCGACTTCGTGCTGCTCAACCGCGACGGAGTGGACGGCCCCGACACGCTCTACGTGGTGGACACCGGCGCCGGCATCGGCGTGCGCGGCTACACCAAAGCGCTGGGCGTCTGGACCGAGACCTCTTCGCTCCTCACGCACCCCCGCTTCCGCCTCGTGCATCGGCGTCACCGCGCGCTCGACGGCAAGCACCGGCCCCGTGACGGTGCTCTGCAGCGGCACCAACGGCGTCATCTACCACTGGGAAGACGAGGGGAACCCGCCGGCGGGCACGGCGTTTCGGGGCGGGCTTCCAGTGCGCGCCAGCGCTGGTGTGCCGCCCGAGCCGACGGCGCTATCGTCGTTGGGTGCTCACCGAAGCCGAACTGGCGCAGCGCAGGCCGCTCTGGTCGGCGATGAGCGACCTCTTCCTCGACACCGAGGTGCGCTGGAGCGTGCCCTTCCTCGGCTCGGTCTGCGCCGCGTCAGGCCTCGACGACGCGACGCTCGACGGCGTCTTCTGGTGCGAGGTGTTTCCGCTCGCCATCTTCAACCTCCACGACCTCGCCGGAGAGTGGGCGATGCTCGAGCTGCCCGAGCCGGCGCTCATCGCTCGCGCCGAGAAGCCCACGCGGGCGCGCCTCGAAGAGCTCACCTCGGCGTGGATGGTGCGGCCCCAGTGGGAGGCGGCGCTGGTGGTGTCTCGGCGACTGCGAGGTGAAGACCCCGCGCGCGTGAAGCCCTTGGTGCGCCTGTGGGACGTGTACGGCAAGCGGTACCTCGAGGACCTCGGCCGAAAGCTCCTCAGCGACCCGACGCCCGCGCTGAAGGCGGCGCGCGACGCGGGCCTCGACCTCGACGGCGAGTGGCAGTTCTACCAGCCGGTGCTCCGGTCGATGATGCTGCGCTCCGAGGTGGGAGAGCTCGACCGCCGCGCCGACGAGGTGATGCAGATGCTGCGGGGAGGAGGCGGCCCCGGTGCTGCATGACGAGGTGAAGCTGTTCTTCCAGGAAGGCAGCTCCGACAAGGTCTACTTCGCGCGCATCGTGCCGTCGGGCGCGGGCACCTTCGACGTGGTGGTGCAGTGGGGCCGGCGGGGCAGCGCGCTGCAGCAGGGCAAGAAGGCGCTCAAGGTGTCGCTCGAGAAGGCCGAGGCGACGCTGCAGCGTCTGGTGCGCGAGAAGCTGAGCAAGGGCTACGAGGCGATGACGGCCTCGACGAAGCCCGCCGAGGTCGCGCCGCCGATGGGCGAAGGCTCTGGCAGCCGCGCGACGGGCGTTCGCAAACGGGTGGGGCGCCTCGCGCAGTTGCTCAACCCCGTCGAGCCGTCGCAGGTCGAGGCGCTCCTGACGGACGACGACGTCGTGGCGCAGCAGAAGCTCGACGGCGCCCGCGTGCTCTGCCACGTCGCCGACGGCGAGGTGCTGGCGACCAACCGCGCGGGTCAGGAGACGACGCTGGCGGCCGACGTCGTGCACGGCCTCATCCACCTGCCCAACGGCACCGTGGTGGACGGCGAGGTCATGCGGCAGCGCGGCGAGGTCGTCTACTGGCTCTTCGACGTGCTCGAGTTCGCGGGCCGCGACCTCTCGCAGGAGCCGTACCAGCTGCGCTTCGAGCGGCTGCGCGACGAGCTGGAGCCGGGGCTCTCGGAGCCCGCGCGCGTGCTCGAGACCGCGTGGACGACGGCGCAGAAGCGCGCCCTGTACGAGCGCCTCCAGCGGCAAGGCGCCGAGGGCATCGTCTTCAAGCGCAAGCGCGCGCCGTGGACCGCCGGACGGCCGTCGTCGGGCGGCACCCAGCTCAAGTGCAAGTTCGTCAACGCCGCCGAGGTGCTGTTGGTCGAGAACGCTGGCAATGCCTACCGAATGCAGGTCTTCGACGGCGGGCGGCTGCGCGACGTGGGCAAGGTCTTCAGCGGCACCACCAACGAAGCTCGGGCGATGCTCGACGAGGCGCTCGCACGAGGCAGACGCGTCGTCGCCGAGGTGCGCTACCTCTACGCGACGGACGAGCTGCAGCTGTTTCAGCCGGTCTTCGTGCGGGTTCGCGAGGACAAAGAGGAGCGCGCCTGCACCGCCGAGCAGCTCAAGGGCACCAACCGGGCGGTCGTCGACCACGATTGACTCGCAGCCGCAGCCGCAGCTCCACGCGCCCGCGGTCACCGTGCGCGCAAGCCGCGCCTCACGCCGGCGTCGTCGCCAGCCGGAGCACCTCGAGGTAGCCCTCGGCGCTGGTGGCCTCGGCCCACGCGCCGCGCGCGACCAGCAGGTGATGCAGCGCGGGCAAGCGGTAGTGCGGCACCGTGGGGAGCAGGTGGTGCTCGAGGTGGTAGTTCACGTGGTGCGGCGCCACCGTGAGGCGGGCCAGCAGGCTGGCGCGGGTGGTGCGCGTGTTCTCCAGCGGGTCCATCGAGCGCTTCGTCACCCCGTGCTCGGCGATGGAGCGGATGCGCACGAAGAGGCTGAACGTCGTCGCCCACGCCAGCAGCCAGACCCAGTAGAGCCACGCCTGCCCGAACGCGGCCAACGCCGAGGCGAGGGCCAGGTTGGTCAGCACCACCGGGCCGAGGTGGCGCGCCAGCGAGCGCACCACGGCGCCAGGGCCAGGCCGCGGCGAGACCCACGTCGCGCCCGTCGACGCGGTGTAGGTGAGGAGCCCCGCGTCCATCAGCAGCAGCGCCACTACCCGCTTGAGGAAGGCGACGCCGCTGAGGTCGCGCAGGAACTTTCGCGTCAGCCCCCAGCGCGAGGTGGGGAAGGCCGACGAGAGGCCCAGGTCGGGGTCGTCCTCCATCGAGGTGCGGCCGTGGTGCCTGACGTGGTGCGCCCGGTAGTCGCCCAGCCGCTGCCACACCGGCGCGGCGCACAGCCAGGCGCCGACGAGCTGGTTGGCCCTGGCGCTCGGGAAGAGCGACTGGTGCGAGCACTCATGCATGAGGATGGCGAGCGCGAGCTGCCGGCCGCCGAGGATGACGAGCGCCACCACCCACGCCACCGGGCTCGACGGAAAGGAGGCGAGCAGGGTGAAGGCCGCGGCGATGAGGCCCCACGTCACCACCACGGAGCGCGCGCCCTGCCACGCGCTCGGGGTCATCAGCGCCCGAATCTCGTCGGTGGACAGCCAGGTGTTCGCGGTGCGTCTCATCGCTCCAGCTCCTCGAGCAGGGACTGCCAGGTGGCGTAGCCGCGCTCGTCGAGGGTGCTCATCGCCTCGGCCAGCTTTCGGCGCGGGGTGGGGTCGGCGAGCGTCTCGGGCAGCAGCGGGTCTCTCGAGAGGAAGCGCAGCACCTCGTCCCCCAGCCAGAAGCTCCGGGCGGCCACCGCGCGCAGCGGCCTGGTGGCCATGCCCGCGACGAAGCGCTCCACCCTCTCGGTGAGCGAGCTGGCGCGGCGGGCGTCGGCGGCCACGGCCCACTTCTTCTCGAGGCGCCGCTGCTGTGCGGCGTCGAGCCGCACCTCGACCACGTCGGCGGTCGCGTCGAGCCCCAGCCTCGCGAGGTGGGTGGCGACGGCCTCGCGCCCGCCTTCGAGGTTGTCGGGCCGCGCCCACATTCCGTGACGGAACTCGCGAAACCCCGACAGCTCGAGCGCGCGCTGCCGGCGGCTCACCTGCGCGGCGTTCTTGCGCGGCAGGTCGGCGGTGAGCGCGCCGAGGAAGCCCCCGCGCCACGGCACGCGGGCGGCGAAGCCGGTGCGAAAGGTGCGCACGTGGGCCACCGCGCCCAGCCGCGCGGGCGCCAGGGCGTACCGCCCACGGGACTCGATGACCACCTCGCCCCTCGCCGACAGCCGCGAGAGCGCCACCCGCATCGCGTTGCCCGAGACGCCGAGGATGTCGGCCGCGCCCACCAACACCGGCGCCGACAACGGCCGCCCGCGCGTCGCGCTCAACAGCGAGAGGGCGATGCGGTTGGCGGAGGTCGATGTAGCCACCCGGGTGGTATTTCGCCAGCCGGAGCAGAAGTCAATTCGGCTGAAATATGACGGAGCCCCGTCGACGAACGCCAGCGCCGAAAGCGTGCACCCCGCCGCGCGGTTCGGGGTTTGAAGGGCTCCATGAGCGAGAACGTGATTCCGAACCGGGTGAGCTGGGTCGCCGAGGGCCGCCGCGCCCACGGGTACCTGGTGGTGGCCGACGACGCGCTGCACCTCATCTGCCTCAAAGACGAGAGCGAGACGGCGGGCGCGGTGGGCACCGCCACGGCGCGGCAGTTCGGCCTGGTGGGTGCGCTCGTCGGGGCCGGCGTCAGCGCCGCGCGCGAGGCCAGCCGCAAGAAGGAGCTCCAGGAGCTCTACCAGGCGCAACAGCAGACCCCGCTCCCGCAGCGGCTGGCGCTGCACAAGCTCTCGCGCACGCTGCGCAAGGCCGACGTCACGGCGATGAAGACGGGCGCGCACCTGCAGCCGACCCTCCAGCTGGTGTCGGGCACCCTCGCCATTCAGGCCGAGGGCTCGACCGCCGGGGCCGCCGTCGCGCAGTGGGCCGGCGCGCAGCAGGTGAAGGTCGAGGTGGTGGAGCCCCCGAAGTTCCCCTGGAAGGTCGTCGGCGTCGTCCTCCTCATCCCCGTCGCGTTGGTGGTGCTGCACCTGCTCATCAGCGTGCCGTACGCGCTCCGCCACAACGCGAACCAGCACCGGGCGGTGGACGTGCGCGAGGCCTTCGTCTCGCAGGCCGAGAAGGCGCACGCCGCGCTCGAGGGGCCGTCAGGTGCGCCCTTCCTCGCGCAGTGCCACTCGGCGCTGGCCGGCGTCACTCCCGACGCGGTGATGACCTACGTCGGCCCGCTGCCCGCGAACGCCCAGAAGCTCGCGAAGGCCGACTACGAGCGGTTTCCCCAGTTGGCGTACGTCGAGCCGCCCATGGGCTCGTGGGACGACGGGCGCCTCGACTCGAGCGCCGTCAAAGGCCGCTGGACGAACCGGGTGTCCTTCTTCGACTCGTACCGCCGCGTGGTGGAGAGCCCGCTGGAGTGGAGCCGCGTCGCCAACCACCTCTATGGCCTGCCGGTGAAGGCGCCGACGCGCTCGGTGGTGGCGAAGGTGACGCGGGTCGATCTGCCGTCGCGGGGCTCCAGCACGGTGTCGATGACGGCGGCGGTGCTCGACGCGCAGGGCGCGGCGCTGTGCGCGGGCGACCTCACCTTCGTGGTGCCGCCCGAGGGCAAGTCGTCGTCGGTGGGGCTCGGCTTCGAGCTGGCCGAGGGCCTGCCGCAGGGCCTCTTCCAGACGGTGTGCGGGGGCGCGTCGAAGAAGGGCGCCTGCCGCGAGGCGGGCCGCTACGCCGCGCTCAAGCCCTGACGGTCACTCCTCGACGTTGCGCAGGAAGTTGGCCACGTCGGCGAAGCGCTCGTCGAGGTAGGCCCGCACGCCGCCGGTGACGTTCTTCTCGTCCAGCGCGCGCTTCATCGCGCGCAGCCACGCGTCTCGCATCTCGACGGTGACGGGCGTCTTGCCGTGCCGCATGCGCAGCCGCGGGTGCCCGCGCGTCTCGAGGTACGCCTGCGGGCCTCCCAGCCAGTAGACGAGGAACGAGGCGAAGTGGTCGCGCGACGCGCGGCTCACCTTGCCCGGCGCCTCGCACCGGTGGAGCGCGGTCAGCTCGGGCTCGTGGGCCTCCATGGCGTCGTAGAAGGCCTCGACGAGCGCCTTCACCGCGTCGACGCCGCCCAGGCGCGCGTAGGGCGGGTCGGCCTCGGTGGGCCGGTACGAGCCGTCACCTTCGATGCGGAGCGTCGTCATGCGCGCGCTCTTACCTCTACCCGCGCCGCGCGCACGCCCCCCGTTCTACTTGCCGTCGAGCCAGGCCTGGAACGCGTCGAACCGGTACGGCCGGCCGAGGAAGTCGGCCACCAGCGCCGCCGCCTCTTTGCTGCCGCCGGGCTCGAGCACCTTCGTGCGGTACTCGGTCGCCACCTCGGGCGACAGCATGCCCTTCGCCTTGAAGCGGGTGAGCAGGTCCTTCGCGATGACGGTGCTCCACTGGTACGTGTAGTAGGCGGCCGAGTAGCCATCGAGGTGGCCGAAGCCGAGCTCGAAGTGCGTGCCCTCGACGTACTCGCGGCGGAACGGCTCGAACTTCGCCTGCAGCTCCTTCAGCACCGCGCTGGTGTCGAAGCCCGGCGCGCGGTCGTGGTAGCCGAGCGAGACCGCCGAGAGGAAGAACTGCCGGCGCATCGACAGGCCCACGCCGAACTCCTTCGCCGCCTTCAGCTGCGCCACCAGCGACGCGGGAATCACCGCGCCCGTCTGGTGGTGCCTGGCGAAGGCCTCGAGCGCGCTGGCGTCGAGCGGCCACTCCTGCAGCAGCATCGACGGCACCTCGACGAAGTCCCACTCGGTGCGGATGCCCGAGATGCCGCCCCACTGCTGCCGGCCCGCGAAGAGCTCGTGCAGCAGGTGGCCGAACTCGTGGAAGAACGTCTCGACCTCGCTGTGCTGCAGCAGCCCGCCGGGCTTGGGGAAGTTGCACACCAGCACCGCCTCGGGGAGCGCCTTGCCCGCCTGGCCCACCGTGAGGCCGAACTGCGCCGCGTGCTTGTACTTGTTGTCGCGCGCGTGCATGTCCAGGTGGAAGCGGCCCAGCAGCGCGTCGCCCTCGTACACGTCGTAGGTCTCGACGTCGGGGTGCCACACCGCCACGTCGGCCTGCTTCACGTAGCGCACGTTGAAGAGGCGCGAGGTGAGCTCCATCACGCCCTGCTTCACCGAGCCGTACTCGAAGTAGTTGCGCAGCGCCTGCGAGTCGAGCCCGTACTGCTCGTTCTTCACCCGGTCTTCGTAGAAGTCCTGCTCCCAGGGCTCGACCGCCGTCGCGCCCGGCACGTCCTTCTGCTTGCGGGCCAGCAGCACCGCCATGTCGGCTTTGGCGCGCGAGAGGGTGGCCAGGCGGCCTTGCTCGATGAACTCGGCGGCCGCCTTCGCCGTCCTGGCCATCTTCGTCTCGAGGGTGAAGTCGGCCCACGAGGCGTAGCCCAGGAGCGTCGCCAGCTCGTGCCGCTTCGCCAGCAGCGTCTGGAGCACCTCGACGTTCGGCGGGAAGGCGCGGTTGCGGTAGGCGCGCCACAGCGCCTCGCGCACGCCGGCGTTCTTCGCGTACACCATCACCGGCAGGTAGTCGGGCGGGTTGGTGGTGATGCTGACGAGCCCGTCGGCGCCCACCGGGTGCGCGTCGAGGAAGTCCTTCGGGAGCCCGGCGAGGTCGGCCGGCTTCGCCTTCACCGTGCGCACGTCGTCGCGAATGTTGCGGCCGAAGCTCTGGCCCAGCTTCACCAGCTCTTCATTGAGCGCCTTGACGCGCTCGCGGGTCGCGTCGTCGCGGTCCACGCCGGCCCGGCGGAACTCGCGCAGCGTCTTGAAGAGCCAGAAGCCCGTCACCGGGTCGAGCGCCTTGCCGTCGATGGCCGAGAGCGCCTGGTAGAGCCCCTTGTCCTGCGCGAGCTCGACGGACAGCGCCTCGATGCGCTGCTCACACGCCTCGGCGGCGCCGCGGAAGGCCTCGTCGGGGTGCACCTCGCGCGCGAGCCCGCTGCGGGCTCCGGCGTTCGACATCAAGGTGGTGGCCTCGTCGTAGAGGGCCAGCTTCTTCGCCTCGTCGGCCCCGGAGAGCTGCTTGAGCGCCTCGACGTTGGCGCGGGCGGTGGCGAGCGCGGCGTCACAGCTGGCGGTGAAGGCCGCCGGCGTGCCGGCGAGCAGCGTGGCGGCCTTCGGGAGCGAGGCGGTCGTCATCGAGGCGGTCCTTGTCGCAGGCGTGGTGGCGCAGGCGCTCAGGAGCACCAGCGCCGCGAGCGCGAGCTTCTGCATCAGCGCTTTCCGGGCTTCTTCTTCGCGGCGGGCTTCGCCTTCTTCGGCGCCGCCTTCTTCGCCGCGGCCGGTTTCTTCGCTGCCGCCTTCTTCGCTGCCGCCGGCTTCTTCGCAGCCGCCTTCTTCGCCGCGGCCGGCTTCTTCGGCGCCGCCGTCTTCGTCGCGGCCGGCTTCTTCGGCGCCGCCGTCGCCTTCTTCGCCGTCGGCTTCGCGGCCTTCTGAGGCGCCTTCGGCTTCGCCTCGCCGGGCAGCCCGTCACGCGCCAGCATGGCCGAGCGCATGGTGTAGTCGAGGCGGAGCTCGCCCGACTTCACCAGGCCGGCGAGGGTGCTGACGACGCCGTTGGACGAGGCGATGGCGGCGTTGCCGGTGCCCGTCACCAGCGTCGCGTCGAGGAGCCGCTGCAGGGCAGAGCGCGCCGAGCTGGGCGCCGCGTCGACCGCGCTCTTCACCGCGTGGTACTGCGCGATGAGGGCCGAGCCCGAGCGCCGGCGAATCTCGGCCATGCCCGCGTGCTGAATGCCGCCGTCGTCATCGGTCAGGTCTTCGAGCTCCTCGAGCTGGGGGCCCGTCCAGCCCGTGGGGGCCGCTGGGTCTGCCTTCACCGCGATGCGCCCGAGGGCGAGGTGGAGGGTGGAGGCCGCTTCGACTTCGGCGCGGAGCCGCTGCAGGGTCTGCGTATGCATGTCGCGCAACGTGCCAGCCTCTCGGCGCGACGTCACCCGTGAAGTCACGTCGAGGTCGAACTGATCAGCGAGGCCTTGACGTGCACGTCCAGGCGTCGAAGCACCCTACGGCGCGCGCGACAGCAGCGACGAGAGGAAGGCGTCGGGCGCGCGGGCGCGGGCCTGGGCGTAGCAGCGGCGCGCCTCTTGAGGGTCTCCCCGCGACTCGTGCAGCACGCCGAGGTCGTACCAGGCGCCGGCCAGCGTCGGGGTGGCCGCGACCAGTCCCTCGAGCGCCCGACGCGCCTCGTCGACCCGGCCTTCGCGCAGGTCCGTCACGATGGGCTCGAGCGGGCCCCGCGCGTCGAGCGGGACCTGGGTGACCTCGGTCCGTGGCTCCAGCAGCAGCCGGGCGACGGCGTCGATGCAGCCGTCCACCTCTTCGACGGTGCGAGAGAGCACGCCGCGAGACACCTCGGGCGTCACCCACGAGGCGCCGGTGTAGACCTCTGCCTGGCAGTGCCGCTGAACGCGGCCTTCGTGCGGGCCCGGGTTCAGCGAGAGCGATGCGTAGAGGCCGACCGCCGGGCACCCGAGCACGCAGGCCTCGACCTTCGCGCGGGCGCCGACGCGCGCGCGCACGCCGGCCACCAGCTCCATCGCGTAGGGGCCCGACGCGGCGACGGCGATGCTGGCGTTCTCGCCGAGCGCGGGCGGTTGTGTGCGCGTCACCGGAAGGGTCGCGCGACAGCCCGCGAGCGCGACCAGGAGCAGCAGGGGCGTCAGCGCAAGGCGCGCAGCATGGCCCGGGAGCGCAACCGGCGTCGACGGGCCGCGCGCGCGACAGGTGTCGACGGAGCGTGTGCGGCACGGGCCACGCGCGCGACCTGCGTCGGTGGAGCGTGCCCAGCACCGGCCGCGCGCTCGACCCGATGCCGCGTCAACGGCCTGGCTCCTCGGGCTCGACGCCAGTGCAGGGGAGGACGTCGCAGGGCTCGACATACGGCCCTGAGGGACCGGCGAGCTTCGAGGGGGTGCGCGCGCGCGGGGTCGCGGCCTCCTGGTCGCCCCGGTCGACGTCGAGCATCAGGGTGACGTCGGCGCGGCACCCGATCAACACCCGGTGGCCCTCGCGCAGCCACCAGAGGGTCTCGACGTCGCAGGGCGCCTCGAGCCTGATGGGGTTGAGGCGCGCGGCGTCGTAGACCCGCAGCGCGCCGTCTCCAGTCACCGCGACGCGGCGGCCGTCGGCGCTCACCGACAGCCGCAGGCCGCGCCCGGGCGGCACCTCGGCGACGCCGGTGCCTTCCCCTCGTGACGACAGCCCGAGCAACCGGCCGCTCTGCTCGAGCACCACCAGGCCTTCCGCGGTGCCCGCGAGGTCCTTCGCGCCCGTCTCACCGTGCGGCACGACGCCCTGCGCCGAGAGCTCGAGCAGCGTCGAGGTGAGCCCGCCCGGCTGTGAGACGACCCAGAGCTGGCCCGCGCCGTCGAACGCGGCCACGGTGACGCCCGAGACCTTCCACGTCGTCGCGCGCGTCTCGTCGGTGTCCAGCGCGCAGAGGGCCACCGTGTTCGTCGACCAGGCAGCCACCCTTCGAGCGTCGCGAGCGACCGCGAAGCCCGTGCGCGACGGCACGGCCTGGTGGAGGCAGGCGTTGAGGGCGCCGAAGGTCGGGTCGCTGGTGGGCGACGACGCCAGATAGGGGAGGCTCGAGGTCGCGAAGTACAAGACGGTGCCCAGCGTCGCCGTGAGCGCGAGCGAGACCAGCAAGGTCGATCGCTGCCAGGCCGGGCGTCGCTGCGGTCGGCTCATCGGGGGCGTGGTGTAGCCCATGGTCCCATGAGGCGCGCGCCAGGTGACTGAGATTTCTGGCGGCGGCGATCGTCGGCTACCCTTCGGGGCAATGCGGAGTACTCCGGGGTGGGTGGTGGCCGCGCTGTGCGGCCTGTTGGTCGGGTCGAGCTGCGGTCCCTCTGAGTGCAACGTCAACAACTGCTCTCACGGGTGCTGTGATTCATCGGGCGCGTGCGCGACGGGTGGCTCCCAGGACAGCTGCGGCATGACCGGGAACCAGTGTGTCGCGTGCTCAGGGCAGAACGTGTGCGTCCGCGGGGCGTGCGTGCTGAAGGCCGACGCCGGCGTCGATGCGGGAATGCCGGTGCCCGACGCGGGAGTGCCGATGCCCGACGCGGGAGTGCCGATGCCCGACGCGGGGATGCCGGTGCCCGACGCGGGAGTGCCGATGCCCGACGCGGGAGTGCCGGTGCCCGACGCGGGAGTGCCGATGCCCGACGCGGGGACGCCGATGCCCGACGCGGGAGTGCCGGTGCCCGACGCGGGGACGCCGGTGCCCGACGCGGGGACGCCGATGCCCGACGCGGGGACGCCGATGCCTGACGCCGGAACGTACGACGCTGGAATGCTCGACGCCGGAACGCCCGACGCCGGAACGCCGGGGTCCGACTCGGGAATGCCGGAGCCCGACGCCGGCACGCCCGACGCCGGAACGCCCGACGCTGGCGCGGCCATGTGTCGGGTCATCAGCGTCTTCCCCACCATCGACGGCTTCTCCGCCTACGAGACGACCGAGGACGGAGGCCGTGAGCACGCCGTGGGCTACGTCGTGGACACCAACGCGCCGCCGTACAACGCGACGCTCGAGATCGACGTCTACTGGGCGTTCGCAGGCATGGCGACCGGAGTGGTGGTGCCCTCGACGCGCAACCTCGCCGTCGAGCCCAACTACAGCACCTGCACCAGCTGCGTCGTCCTGCGCGAGAGCTGCCCCGACCTCGACACCTGCGCGCGCGCGTACCTGGCGCGGTCGGGCACGGTCGACCTCACCACCGTCGCGCGCGGGCCCAACGGCGTCTTCCAGGCGTCCCTGAGCAACGTGCGCTTCGAGGGGTGGAGCCTCGGCCCCGACGTCCCCAACCCCGACGCCGGCTGCGTCATCATCAACTCGGCCACCCTCGACCTCGTTCGCTGAGCGCGGCCGAAAACTCGACCTGCGACAGGGCTGTGGAACCCTGTCGTGCATGACGACTCGCCGAACCTCGCTGCGCCGCGCGCTCCGACTCCCGCTCTCTCTCGGCCGCCGCCTGCCCGCGCTCACCGCCGACGTGTCACGCGGCGGCTTTCAGGCCGAGCTCCCGCAGGTCTTCGTGCCCGGCTCCAGGGTGCACGGCTTCTTCCTCGTCGATGGCGCCGAGGTCGACTTCACCGGCACCGTGGCCTGGGCCGAGGCCGGCAGCCCGATGACGTCGCACTTCAGCCGCCTCGGCGTCGCCTTCGACAGCCTCCCGAAGGGCCTCGAGCCGCTCTTCCGTCAGCTCGACGCGCGCAAGAAGCGCGTCAAGGCGCGCTGAGCGCCGCTCACTCCGTCGGAGCCCGAACCCGCACCGCCGCGCCCACCTCGACGAACGGCGGGTCACGGAAGGTGCGCGAGGCGTTCAGCACCACCTCGACGTGCGGCGAGAGCGTCAGCTCCACCGTCGTCGCCAGCGTGATGGGGGCGTCGAAGCGCAGCCACCCGGCGTAGCCGCGCAGCTCGAGCCGCGCCGCGACGAACGGCCAGCGCGCCAACACCGTGGCGGCGTACGTCACCGCGTCGTTCTGCCCGATGGCGCCCTGCTGCCACGCGAGGAACCCCGCCGACGCCCACAGCTCGAGGCGGGTGCGGCCAAAGAGCCAGTGCCACGCGTTGAGCAGGTCGAGCTGGTAGGCGGGCGCGTCGAGGAAGCGCCGGGTGAAGAGGTCCTCTCCCGTCGCGGTCTTGAGCGTCACCCGCACCGCCGACGCCGGCCGGAGGAACGACTCGCTCCACAGCAGCACCTTCGTCGCCAGGCGCACGTCCGCGCGCGTGATGCCCTTCGAGCGCTTCGGCGCCCACGCCGCGTTCGTCTCGGGAGAGTACTGCCAGAGCTCGAACGGGCTGCCGTCGGCCGCGAAGGCCACCCGCCGGAAGAGGCCCACCTCGGCGCGAAAGGGCACCAGCATCGAGCCGTCGAGGCCACCACCCTCGGGCGTCGAGAGCTGACCGGCCCACCCGAGCTGAACCAGCACGCCTTCCGCGACCCACGGCGCCTCGTTCGGGAGCGTCGGCAGCGCGTTGGGCCCCAGCACCCCGGGGTTGATGTCGCGCCCCATCGGCTCGGCGCGCGCCCCGAGCGCGCACGTCACGAGCAGCACTGAGAGCCGGGCGAGTCTCGCGAAGGGCATGCCGCGGCCCCTCTACTCCCGACGGCCACCCAGGCAGCCAGAATCGTCGGTCAGTTCAACGTCGCGGCCACCTCGAACGTCATCGGGCCGGGGCTGTACCCCGACACCACCAGGTACACGGTGCGCCGCGCGCCCGAGGCGTTCACGAGCGAGACCGTCTCGGCCGCGCCGCTGCCGCCGACGTCGGCGCTGGTGAGGCACGCGCTGGCCGTCGCGCACGAGGCCGCGGGCCCGTCGAGCAGGTTCAGCACCACGTCGCTCGACGCGTCGGGGGTGACGGTGACGGTGAGCGAGGTGGTGAACGTCACCTCGTAGACGGCGTCTTCGCCCGAGAAGAACGCGCAGCTGCGCGCGCTCGACGCGTAGTCGCTGGTGAGGTTCAAGAGGCTCTGGCCGGTGAGGGTGTTGCTGGTCGAGATGACGAAGGGCCTCTCGCAGACGTCTCCCGTCGCGATGGGCTCGCTGGTGGCGACGATGGAGAAGGTGGGGTCGAGGGGCGCTGCCTCCCACGCGCCGACCGCCACGTAGACGGTGCGCGCGCCGCCGGCGTTGTTGAGCCGCAGCGTCTCGGCCCCGGCCTGTGCGTTCTCGTCGATGGCGCCCAGGCAGCGCCGCGCGGTCGAGTCGCACGCGGCCGCCGGGCCTTCGATGACCGAGACGACCGGGTCGAAGCTCCCGGCGTCGGGCGACAGCGGCGTCGGCGTCACCGTCACCGTCAGGCGCTGCTGCGCGCCCACCGAGGCCAGCCACAGGCGGTCGGCTCCGGCAGCGCTGCGCACGCAGTCGTAGTCGCGGCTGAAGCCCACCAGCGCCTGGCCGGTGAGGGGTTGCTGGCTCATGAGCGGCGTCACCGGGAGCACCGAGGTCGTCGCGCTGCAGACGTCGTCGGCGGGTGGAGGCGCCGCGGCGGCGCTCACGGTGAAGCTGCCCGCCCCGCCGCTCAACCCGTCGACGATGGCGAAGACGGGCAGGGGCGTGGCGCCGCCGTTGAAGGTCGAGGCGCTGCGAGGCGCCGTGCTGCCCGAGGCGGCGTTGGCGGCGCCCACGCACCGCACCGGCATCGCGTCACACGACGACGCGGGCCCCGGCACCAGGCTCACCGAGGGGCTGAAGCCGCCGTCTCCCGACGTCGGCGTCACCGTCACCGTCACCCGCTCGCCGGGCGGCACGTCGAAGGCGTACGAGAGGTCTGGGCCGGTGATGCCGGTGGCGCAGCGGTCGCCGCCCTCGAAGTCGTTGGTGGCGCCGACGGTGGTGCCGGCCGTGGGCGTGCCCGGCGTCAGCGGGAGCGGGAGCGCGATGCCGCAGAAGTCTCCCGGCGGCGGGTCGGCGACCGTCGCCACCACCTCGAAGTCGCCGAAGGTGTTCGCGCGCGCGTCAACCACCACGAAGAGGGTGAGGGGCGCGCCGGTGCGGTTGGTGTACGCCAGCGTGTCAGGCCGTCCGGTGGGCGAGCTGGCCGCGTCTCCGGCCAGGCACGTCTGGGGGCTCCCACAGCCCGCGGCCGCGTCGATGAACGACAGCAGCGTGTCGAGCCCCGACTGCGGCGTCACCGTGACGGTGAGCTGCTTCGCGGCGGGCACCTGCACCGAGTAGACGCGGTCGGCGCTGGCGCCCGAGAAGCCGCTCGAGGCGCAGCGGCCGCCGTCACCGACGTCGTCGCCGAAGCCGGTGAAGGACTGCGCAGAGAGCGGCGTGCCCGGGGTGAGGGTGATGGCGGTGGCGCAGGTGTCTCCCGGCGGCGGCGCCTGCGTCTGGGTGGTGAGCGTGAAGTCGCTCCCGCTGGGCGCGGCCGCGTAGCTGCCCACCACGACGAAGACGCCCAGGCTGGTGGCGGACTGGTTGATGAAGCTGGCCGTGTCGGGCTCGCCTGAGAAGCCGAGGTCTGCTCTCGCCAGACACACCGCAGGGCTGGCGCGACAGCTCGCCTCCGGCGCGCCGACCAGGTTCACCACCACGTCGAGGCCCGCGTCGGGGAAGGGCGTGGCGGTGGCGGTGAGGCGCTCGCCGGCGGGCACGTCGACGAGGAAGACGCGGTCGGGCCCCGCCTGCAGCGCGCAGGTGCGGGAGCTGCCGAAGGCGTAGTCGGGCCCGTACCCCGTGAGCGTGCTGGCGCGGCTGCCCGTCGAGGGCACCGGCTCGGCGCTGTCACAGCGGTCGCCCGCGCCCGGCGTCTCGAGGCGGGCCTCGAGGGTGAACGCCCCCGCGGCCGCGACGCCGGCCACCACGTCGGGCTCGGAGAGGTAGGAGTCGACGACGACGAAGACGTCTCGCTCGAAGGCGTCTTCGTTGAGCCACGAGACGGTGTCGGCGCCGCGCTGGTCGTCGCCCGCGAGGCAGACGCCGGCGTCCACCGAGGTGCAGCTCGCGGCGGGGCCGGCGACGAGCGAGAGCGACGGGTCGAACACCACGCCCGCGTCGCGGTTGGTGGGCGTCACCGTCACCACCAGCCGCTCACCGGGCGGCACCGTGGTCGAGTAGACGAGGTCGTTGCCGGGGTTGAAGAAGCCCGTGCAGCGCAGGGTGACGTCGGGCCGGGCGAGCGTGGTGTCGCCCACCGTCGGCGCCGAGAGCGAGAGCGGCAGCGGCATCGCGCAGGT
>JACSRE010000203.1 GCA_014879945.1 Myxococcus sp. | reverse complement strand
ACGCGGGCCGGCTCAAGCTGGCGCTCTTCACCACCGTCACCTTCACCGATGGGGGCGTGGTGTTCGGCCCGGACCGGCCTCGTTGATCCACATCACGCCTCATCGTCGGCGCTTGGCAACGTCGCGCAGTTGGGGAAAATCAGCCGATGCGCGTGCGGTGCCTCGTCGTGGTGCTCCTGGTCGTGTCCGGTTGTGGCTCTCGCGAAGGCAGCTTCGTCGCGAGTGATGTTGCTGAGCCCGCCGCTCAACTACGCGTTGGCGCTGTCTCCGGTGCGTCAGGACCGACTTGAGTTCGGCTCGAACCGGCGCGCCACAGCCATCACGGGCAGGGCTGGTTCTGCGTGATCGAGGTCTGTCTCTGAGGTGCACCTGTTCGGGCGGCCAGCTCGCGGAGCTGGCAATCCGTCAGCACCTGATTGGAAGCCGCCTTGAAGAACTTCGTGACCCGGAGCTGGGGATTCAGCGGGCTCAAGTCAGAGATGGAGGTCTGAGAGATTTCGAGCGACTCGATGAGCGTGATGTTTCTGAGGGCGCCGAGAGAAACCTCGAAGACCTGCCCGATGGAGAAGCGCGACAGGGTCTTGAGGTTCTCGAGACCGAGGCCTTCGAGGTTCGTCGGGGCAATCCCGCCCAGTCCGACAGACACGCCCTCAGAGAGCGGGTTCGTCAGCCGGAG
Source organism: Myxococcus sp. (assembly GCA_014879945.1). Lineage (GTDB taxonomy): Bacteria > Myxococcota > Myxococcia > Myxococcales > Myxococcaceae > Xiheimicrobium. The sequence continues at coordinate 3,809 of JACSRE010000203.1, read as the reverse complement.
CGAGAGCAGCCTGGGCGAATAGCCGATGGCAATCCCTCGCAGGCGTGGGGCGCTGAAGCCTTCGAGCGACTCCAGGGAGGGGCCGCCGAGCGAAAGCTGGTCCACATAGGGCAGCTCTCCAAATGACAGGTCCTTTCCCTCATCCTCCCAGAGCCCGAGTTCCCACTTCGAAGTCAGCTTCTTGATGAGCGGAAGTCTGCCAACCCAGCCCGCAGGTCGCTTCACGATGACGGGCTGGCTCGTGACGATGCATGGCGCCGAACAGAGCGATTGGACCAACTGGCGCTCTTCAGCCGAAGTCGGCGGGAGCACCAGTCCCTGTTGCTGTGGCATCACCACGCACTCGGCGCCCTCGACGGCCTCGGCGTAGCACGCCTCGTCTGGCAATTCGGTGGGGCCACAGGCCAGGACGAGACCCGCTACGGCCACAGCAAGAATCAGTTGTAGTCGATGCACTGGACGGTCCCGCGAATATTGCGGCGGTCGCCGCCATTGAAGCCAGCGTTGGCGCTGACGACCCACGTTGGGGAGCCATCAGCCGCGGTCGCGATGCCTAGCGAAAGGAAGTCGAGTTCGAAGATGTCGAATTCACCGCCAACGTGACTCAAGAAGCAGAACGAGGTCGCCGGCGAGACGCCGACGTCTGATGAAAACACGGGCAGCGTGCGGTTCAACGGGTCGGTGTCGACGTTCGGCTGAAAGCCTCGCGGTGGCGGAAGAAGAGCCTGGCGGAACGAGGTCACCAACGGCCGCGGGTCTCGCTGCAGCGACAGCCCACCCGACCAGCGCACCTCGAAGTCATGGGGGGTCGTGATGCGAACTTGCGATTGCGCCATTCCGTCGAACCCGCTGGTCGCATCGATGTCGGGCAGCGACCAATGGCCGCCGATGCCAGTGAAGAAGGGCACCTCAGGAGATGGCGAGGCGGCTCCGACGCTCGTCTGGCACCAATTGCTGTAGCAAGACACTTGGAAGTCGGAGAGACGCAGCGACTCACCAGCATTGTGAATGAAGAGCGACCGCGGCACGCACCGCACCTTCATCGACGGGCGATGCGTGGCATCGGGCGACAGACGCGACGACTGCACGTACGCGCGCCAGTTGCCGCCTGAATACCCAGACAACGCGGTCCGCGAGTCGTGCGCATACTCGCCTCTGAATTCGCTCGGGGCACAGAGGTAGTCACCGCCCGCAAGTCCGAGGTCGATGAAGTTGCCGATGTTCGCCCCGACGAAGGGCCCGAAGTCCTTGTACGCAGCCAGCGCCGACGGCACCGCTCCCGACGACACCACCATCTGTGTGGGCAGCTTCGAGAAGGCGCCAACCATCATCTCTCGAGTGCAGACGCTCTGGTGAGCGCACTTCAGTCTGTTCTCGCACGAGCCCGTCGCGCCCGACTTGAGCTGCTTCACGCACTCGCCAACTTGCTTGCGCGCTGACATTCGACACTCCTTCGACTTGCCTTCGAAGTCCTTCAGGAGCGCCTCTCCGCACTCCTCGAGGTTCGGGTCGCCGTCGGTGTCGAGCGGGCAGTCGCTCTGCGGGTTCTTGCCGAACAACACCGTTCCACCTGAGCTGAGAACGCCCAACGTCGAACCTGCCCGCGCTTCTGCCTCAGAGAAGACTGACCAGTCAGCCTGGCCGCGGTCTGTATTTCCCTGGCGGCCTCTCGCCTGGTTGTCGAGGTCGTCGAGGCCAAGCCACAGACAGTCCCAGTCAGCTTGACTGATGCTCAAGCTGGTACCGAGGCACTTCTCCATGTCCACGACACGGTAGTTCTCGAGGGTCGAGTAGATGACGGAGCCGAACTTCTTCTGGGTCTGCTGGGCGTCGATGCCCGCCTTCACCGTGTCGGACATCCAGGTCGCGACATCGCCCAGAGTAAACACGCCATCGGCGGCGCCGCCTGGCCCTGGAATGCCGTGGAAGACCGCTCGCACGGAGTGCCCGCTCATCGAAGACGACAGGCCACCCAGCGCAGAAGCCAGGTCGATGGTGTTCGTCGGACGGAAGCTCCCGAGCCTCGCCTGCAGCGAGCTGACCTCGCCCGGCGTCAGCTTGCTCTGGTCAATCCACAACAGAACGGCACCACCGTAGAGTTGACCCTTGACGAAGTCGGTCCCACACGTATCGACGAAGTGCGAGAGGTCGCCTGTCGTGCAACTGCCGGCGCTGACAGGGCTCCTCACGAAGTGTGTCGCGTTCTTGTAGTAGGCCACCACCGCGATGATGTTTCGAACGCGCGTCGTTGAGTACTGGCTTTCGAGTTCGGTAGTGAACTCGACCGGCGCCACGTCTTCGGGCAGCCCCACCTTCCCCGCAATCGTCAGCTTCTCTTTGATCTCCTCCTTCACGGAGGAGACGAAGGCCGATGCGGTGAACTCGTTGTGCGGCGTCACGTCCTCGGTCCACGTGAAACAGCCCGTTCGTGCGAGTCCGCCAACCCGGTCGTACCCATCGCCAAGGCCTACCGTCGCCGGCAAATTCAGCGGCGCCTTTCGGCTGCTTTGGTCCGTGGTGGCTTCTTCAGCCGACGTCTTCACACAACTCGTCAGACAGAGACATGCAGCGAGCAGCGAGCAGCGAGCAGCGAGCATTTGGTGATCCCCCAAGACAACGATTCGTGTCGCGACTATCGCCGCACGACCGATGCGTCAAGACACCGCGGCGTCACTTGTCCTTGTCAGGCGGGGCACGGTTCTAACTCAGCGCAATCGAACACCACGGTCAGCGGCTCTGCTCGCCCTCTTTCGCTCGTTGACTTGAGTTCGGCTCGAACCGCGGCGACCGGTGTGCCATGGTCTCTTCATGCCCAGAGTGCGAACGACGGTTGAGAACGTATCGACGGTGCTCAAAGCGCTGGTGAAGCGCGACCTCGAAGCGGCTGCTGGCTCCAATGGCGTGTTGTCGCGCGCGGAGCAGACGAAGGTGCCGAAGTACCTCAGCGACGCGGCGAACGTCCTGCGAGCCCAGAAGCCCAACGCCCGCATCACCGTCGACGCGATGGAGGCCTTCGTCGCCACGCGCGCCAACCAGCTCATCGGAGAAGTGAACCAGCCTCGCGGCAGCGGCGCGGCGACGCTCTCGAAGACCGAAGCGGCCGCAGCGTTCGCGCGGGAGCCCAACCTCGGCTTCGCGGTGATGGAGGCGTACCAGATTGCCTCTGGCAGCGGCGTCAACGTCGACTCAATTGCGCAGACGCGCGCGTCGCAGGTCGACGACGACACGACGTTCAAGAAGTTCGCGACCGAAGCCGAGGCCCTCAACTACCAGGACCCCGACGGCAAGCAGGTCTCGTGGTTGGTGCGCACCGGCGACAGCCTGTTGAGCAGCACCTACGTCTCGGGAAGAAACGACCTCTGGGCGCAGCGCTTCGACATCGACAAGCGCACCGGCGCCGTCACCGTCACCCACGAACACTGAAGAGGCTTCACCGCGGGCGCGCGCCACCGCCCGGCGTGCCCCGCGGCCCCGTCCACCCTGTTGGTGAAACGCCAGGCCCGGGCCGGCCGAGGTCGAAGAAGGCGATTCGCATCGGCGCCCAGATGTCACACTCGAAGCAGTCGAAATCGAGCGGCACGGCCTGCACCGCGAGGAACCGGCCGTTGAAGAACGACAAGAGATTCAAACCGCGACCCGAGGACGGAACCTCGGGGATGCCCCTGAAGTCAGCCGGTTGCGGTGCCACTCGGCCCTGGGTTCTGCTGCACCGTCACCAGAACTTTGCAGCTGAATTGCCTCTTGGTGCAGGGCCTTTCTCGGCCCTCGCAAGCCCAGCGTCGAGCTGCCCGAGCTCGAACGCTCCCGAT
>JACSRE010000346.1 GCA_014879945.1 Myxococcus sp. | reverse complement strand
CATTGCTCAGGCACAGCTTGATGAACAAGTTCATCAAGCGGTCCGGCAGCTCAACAATCGCCTCGAGCGCACGCCGCGTTTCCCGAAACCGCACGACGAAGTCGAGCTCTGCACGGAACTCGACCTTCACGGTCTGCTCGACCCAGCGTGCGAGCGCCTCGGCCATGCTGGTGGCGTCGAAGAATCGATAGAGCCCGACAGTCTCATTCTTGACCGTGATGACGCCGGCCTCGTCCTCGTCGAAGTCCATCAGCCGCATCAACGGAACCGAGAAGGCCTCGAGGCAGGCATCGTACTCGCTCCGGCGATCGAGCATGACGGCTGACACCGGGAAGATGAGCCCCTTCGGCGTGAAGCCTCGTCTCGCAAGAACGTGGTGGATGAGCAGGCGATGCAATCGGCCATTCCCGTCTGAGAACGGGTGAATGAAGACAAAGCCAAACGAGATGACGGCGGCTTGAACGACCGGATCGACGGGTGAGTCTTCGAGACGCCGCGCACACGCGAGGAGGCCGTCCATCAATGAGCCAACATCGGTTGGGCGTGGGGCGATGTAGTGGATTTTCTGGCGGGACAGGTCGAGCTGCTCTCCGACGTAGACTTGGTCTGTACGCCAGCCTTTGTCCGCGAATCGGTCGTCGACGGTGGAGTTCTGCAACCGAATCAGATCGGCCGTGGTGACTCGCTGAAGCTCCCCAGCGCCTCGCAGCAACGCAACGAAGCGCTCCGTGCGAGCTGGACCCGCTTTCTCCCCCTCGATATCGAACGAAGAGCGGGTCTCCTTCGTGAACAAGTAGCTCACCGCACGGCGGATCGCGTCCTCGTCGAAGGCCTCGATGATCCGCTGTACCTCGTCGCGCAGCCCGCTCTTCACGAAACGCTCGAGGACTGGCGTACGCCGGACCATCGGGCAGAACCGCACATCACCGAGGAGGTTGTCGACGACGCGATGACGTCGGCTTCGTTGCGGCGCTCCCGTGAAGAACTCCACCTCATCGAGGAGCTCGACGTAGTTGCCGGTATTCACGTCTTCCAGCGCAAGCCGTCTGCCTGTGAGGAACTCGTACAAGAACCACAATCGGCGCCCGTACCGCCCGGTGGGACGCTCACGCACGAAGGCGCTGAGCTGCTGCTCGAAGCCAACGAGGTCGACGCGACCGAAGAGGGCCGAGAGCACCTCGAGGTTCACTCCGTCGTACTTCAGCGCAAACTCGAGCTGCTCGATGAGCCCCGGCTCAGGCGCGTAGCTCGCCGGAAGGACCACCAGGACTCGGCCATCCTCGACGCGCTCGCGCCGGGCGCCCTTCGTCGCGATGAAACTCAATCGATGTGGAGGCAGGACAGCGAGTCGATACTCGATGATCGCTTGGGCATAGCCAGCCGGCACCGAGTCTCGCGGGACCTCGACAGACGCCGCCGGCCCAGTCTCGATGAGCACCTGTCCTTTCTCGGGACCGAGCCCAGCTCCTACCTTCTGAAAGTGGAGCTCGCAGAGTACAGCCGCCCTTCCGTCCTTCGTCTTGCCTGTTACCCAACCGTCCGTGCTCGCGCCTTCGGACCGGCATATGGTGCAGCTCGGCAGCCGCTCAACGAGCACCGTCATGCCATCGACGAGTCGACGCGCTTCTCTGAGCCTTCTGGCAGTCGTCCTGGGCATCGGATTCGAAAAACGTTACGCACCTGCGGATTTCATTAGAAATCCGGGGCCGGCTTCGAATCTTGTTAGCACGACTCTGGCCGACCGAGGAATGTCAGAGGGCGCGAGTAGAAGGGAGCCTCAAGCATGCAGCCACTCGAACGGGCGACCCTCCAGAACCTTCGCGAGCACCACCCAGCCTGGCGCCTGCTCGCTGCGACGAACGCACCATTCATCATCAGCTTCCTCCACCACGCGTTCCTCGCCTCGAATACACGAACAGCGTCGCTTCAGGCGCTCGTGCCAAGCCTCGAAGACCATCTCACCGAGGCACGCGAACTCGGGAAGGTCGAACTTCCGAAGAGCGCCGAGGCGTACCTCGACGACTGGGCCAGCGACTCGAGCGGTTGGCTCCGAAAGTTCTACCCTCCCGGAACCGACGACGCTCACTACGACCTGACGCCGGCCGCTGAGCGCGCCCTCGTCTGGGTCGGCCGCCTGCTGGAGCGTCGATTCGTGGGCACCGAGTCTCGGCTGCTCACGGTCTTCCAGCTTCTCAACGAGATGATCGAAGGCACGGAGACCGACAAAGACGTGCGCCTCGCGGAACTCAAGCGCCGCCGCGATGAGATCGACGCTGAGATGGAGGGCCTCCGGGGCGGTGACATCGACCTGATGGACGACGCGGCCATTCGCGAGCGGTTTCAGCTCATGGCGACAACCGCGCGCGAACTCTTGAGTGACTTCCGCGAGCTTGAGCAGAGCTTCCACACCCTCGACAGAGACGTGCGACAGCGAATCACCGCGTGGGAAGGAGGCCGAGGCGCACTGCTTGACAGCATCCTCGGGGAGCGTGACGCCATCACTTCGTCCGACCAGGGGACGAGCTTCCGCGCCTTCTGGGACTTCCTGATGGCCCCGGAGCGCCAGGAGGAATTCACGCAGAAGCTCCACCGACTTTTCCAGGTTCCGGCGGTGCGTGAATCCAACCCCGACGCTCGGTTGCGTCGTGTGCACTACGACTGGCTCGCCGCCGGTGAAGTGACGCAGCGAACGGTCGCGCGGCTCTCCGAGCAACTCCGGCGATACCTCGACGACCGCGCGTACCTCGAGAACCGGCGCATCATGGAGCTCATTCGCAACATCGAGCAGCAGGCGCTCGTGATGCGGGAGAGCCCGCCCTCAGGCGCAGTTGTGGAGATCGACGACTTCGCGCCAGCGCTCGAGCTTCCGCTCGAACGCCCCCTGTTCACCCCGCCCTTCATCGCGAAACTCCAGAGCCAGCTCATCGAGGCTGGCGATGACGACCTGCCCACGGATCGTCTCTTCGAGCAGATCGCTGTCGACCGCACTCGCCTTCGCGCCAACGTACAGAGGCTCCTTCAGGCCCGCCCCAGCGTCACGCTCGCCGAAGTCGTCGCCACGAACCCGCTCGAACACGGTCTCGCCGAGTTGGTGGGCTACTTCGCAGTCGCCTCCGATGATCGAAAGGCACTGATCCACGAAGGAACGCGCGAGCGCGTCAACTGGAGCGACTCTTCGGGCCGCGCTCGCTCGGCGACGCTCCCACTCGTCGTGTTCTGCAGGTGAACCCATGAAGACACCTGAGCCAATCGAAGCAACCGATGGTCTTCCCTGCGTCGTCATCGCCCTGATGAAGGGCGTCGTGTGGCGGGAGGACGATGAACGCCGGTGGCAGCGGCTGCTCTCGCTGCAGGCACGCGTGCGTGACCACATCGGGATCATGGGGCTTCAGCTCGAGGTCGATGAGAACGAAGGCTACGCCTTGCTTCGCCAGCCGCCCGCGGACGATGCCTCTGAGCTGCCCCGCCTCATTCCCCGACGGCCCCTCACGCGAGTCGACGATCGAACTCGCTACGTCCTCGGCTGGTCGAACGCCGAGAAGCTCGCGGCCGTCGAGCTTGCGCGCAGGGCCGTTGAGAGCAAGGCGCAGGCGCTCGGAGAGGCGATTGCGCAGGTCCAGGAACGAGAGGGCCGCGAACGAACGCAACTCGAGGCATTGCGCGCGGTGGCCACTCACCAGAACTTCGCGGACCTCGACTGGCGCCAGAGCGTCATCGACCTGCAGCAACTCGAAGCCGAACTGGACGCCCTCGCTCGAGCTTCCGACGTTCTGCGTTCACTCGAGAAGCAGCTCCGCGCACTTGAGAAGGACCTCGACGAGTGCGAGGCCATGCTCACCGTGGCTCGGGAGCGGCGCGCCCGAGCCGACGAGCGTCGCAGCGGCCTCGAACGCGCGCTGGCCAAAGGGAAAGCACTGGTCGACACCGCGGCCGAGAACGAACGCGCTCGGTTCCCACGACTCGAGGAACTGCGCGCCGAGTACGGCAGGACCCCTCCCCTGACCATCGACAACGGCGAAAGCGTCGAGAGCGAGCTGCGAACCTGGCTCCAAAGCCGCATCGACGCCGACGGACTCAGGCTCGACAGACTCCGCCAGAAGATCGTGGCCGCCATGCAGGACTACCGGAACACGTTCCCCCTCGAGACGAAGGAGGCCGATGCGAGCGTCGAAGCCGCCGGAGAGTTCCGGAAGATGCTGACGAAGCTCGTTGGCGATGACCTGCCGCGCTTCGAGCGGAAGTTCAAAGAACTGCTCAACGAGAACACGATTCGCGAGGTGGCAAATTTCCAGTCGCAGCTCCGTCGCGAACGGCAGGAAATCTCTGAGCGCATCGACCTCATCAACAAGTCGCTCCGTGAGATTCCATTCAACCCAGGTCGCTTCATTCGGCTCGAGAGCGCAAACGCCACCGATGTCGAGGTGCGCGACTTTCAGCAGGACCTCCGTGTCCGTCCGCCAGATCGCGGTCGCGCCCCCGTTGACGGCGAGCGACGAATTCGGTCAGCGGCTT
>JACSRE010000412.1 GCA_014879945.1 Myxococcus sp. | reverse complement strand
AGCACCGTCTCGAGGTCGGCCTGGGCCTGCGCGGGGTTCGTCTTCAGCTGCACCCGCGCGCGGTTGTAGCGCCCTCGCATGGAGCGCCTTCGCCGAAGGGGTCGAGGTCGCAGCGTGTCGCCCCGCTGGGACGGACAGCGCGCGCACGATGCGTGCGATCGGATGCCCGTGCCGGGAGGAGGAGTTGCGGTGCGTACTATTGGGGTGTACCAGTAGTGCACCATGCCCTCACCACGGTTCGGCCGGCTGCCCCCCGAGCGTCGCGCGCAGCTCCTGTCGGTCGCGCGCGGGCGGCTCGCGCGCGGCGCAGACGCAGCGTCGTACAACCAGATCATCGCGGAGTCGGGCATCTCGAAGACGACCGCCTACCTCTACTTCGACGGTAAGGAGGACCTCGTCGCGGAGGTCTGGCGCGACCTGCTGGAGCGGCTGGGCGCAGTGCTGGGGCCGTGGCGTCCCGCGGCTTCGGCCACGGACTTCTGGCGGCAGCTGTCCTCGGCCAGTGACGCCCTGCGACGTCACCTCGGGAGCCACCCCGACGATCTCGGTTTGTTGGCCCAGGCCCAGGCCCAGGCGCGGGCCGACCCGTCACCGCTCGATGGCTGGTTCGTCGACCTCGTCGACAACGGCGTCGCGCTCTCCGTCATCCGCGACGACCTCCCCCGACCCCTGCTCGTCGCGGCGACCGCCGCCGTCTTTCGCGTCATCGACGCGCACGTGCTCGAGCGCCTGGTGCGGGGCCGCCCCGTCGACGCGGAGCCCGGCTGGGCGCTGCTCCGGGGGTTGTGGGCGGCGCCGATGAAGCCGCGCCGGCGAAAGAGGGGGCGCTCGCGATGAGGGCACCCCCTGCGCTGCACGATGTCCTGGGTGAGGCGCCGTCGGCGCGCGAGGTCTCGGCGGTGTTGCTCTTCGGGCTTGGCGCGGCCGCCTGGGTGATGTTCGCGCTCAGCGCGACGACGGCGTCACTGCCATGGTGGCGGGTGGCGGTGGCCGCGCTGCTGGTGGCCGACATCGCCGCGGGGTGCGTCGCCAACTTCACCCGATCGACGAACAACTTCTATGCGACGCGGCCGAGCAAGCGGTGGGCGTTCATCGCGGTTCACCTGCACGTGCTCGGCGTGGCCTGGGCGCTCGGCGCCGCGATGTCGCTCGCGCTGGCCGTCTGGGCCTACACCATGGTGGTCGCCTCGGTGGTGAACCGGCTGAGGCCGGGGCCGACGCAGACCTTCGTCGGAGGGCTGGGGTTGGCGGGGGCCGTCACCTGGCTGCCGCAGTCGGGCGCGCCGCCTCCCCTGGTCGTCGTCTACCTGCTCTTCGTGATGAAGGTCGCCTTCAGCTTCGCGGTCGACCACTACCGCGATGCCGCGGGTGCCGCCGCACCGCTCCAGCCCCTGCGCGAGCTCGACGACGCGGACCGGCCGGCCTTCGTGGCGCTCATGTCTGCGGCGTTCGCCCGCGACCCATTCATGCTCGCCGTGTTCGGCCGCGACCGGCCCCAGGAGACGAACGCGCGGCGCCGCGAGGCGTTCCTGTTCGACGCGGCCCGTTGGTCGAGCTGGCGCCGCCGTGGCCTCTTCGTGGGCGATCGCCTGGTGGCCTGCGCCCTCATCGAACCGCCTCAGACCAGCGGTCTGCTGGGGGCCTTGCGCCTGGCGGTGGTGGCGCTGCGCTTCATCCCGGTGGTGGTTCGGGTGGGGGTCCGCGGCGCCAGCGCCCTCAACGACTCCGTTCGGCAGACGAGGGCGGTCGCCCCGCGCGCGCCTCACCACTATCTCGTGATGCTCGGCGTGACGCCGGACCAACAAGGTCAAGGGTGGGGCCGACGCCTGCTCGACGACGCCATCGCCCTGAGCGAGCGGAGCCCCGGCTCCTCGGGCCTCGCGCTCGACACCGAGAACCCCGACAACGTCGGGTGGTACCGCCGGTGGGGCTTCGTGGAGGGCGCCACCGTCGAGCTCGCCGGCGTCAAGGCCTTCACCCTGTTTCGGCCGCGCCGGGAAGGGCCGAGCGGCGACGAGAAGGCCGCCCCCGACGCCACCACTGCGGCTTGATGAAACGCGGTGCGGTCAGGTCAGTGCGGGCCTGGTCTTGAGACACGTCACCCACGTGAGTGCGCAGTGCACCGGTTGCGCCGATGGTGGGGCGCCCCGCAAACAGAGCAACAGACGCGCGCGAGCGCTCATGCGGCAGGACGTCATTGCGCCTGATTCAGGGGCATCGCGCGAGGCACCGGGTGTGCAGTGCCAGGGCGCACACCGCCCCAGAGGCTCTCATGCGCGCTCACCTCGTGTCGTTGTCCTTGCCGTTGCTGCTAGTCGGCTGCGGGCTCTTCAGTGCCAAGCCCACCTTCCGGTGTCGAGCGGGAACGCACCCCTGTGGCGATGGCTGTATTCCGACGATGGCCGTGTGCTGTGACGACGGCAGCGGCACGACGTCGAGCTACTGCACGAACGGCGCGACGGGCTGTCATGTGAATGACGACTCGCGAGGCTGCCAGGCCGTCTTCCCCAGCGGCCAGCGGGCGAAGTTCTGCTGCGGCGAACAAGGGAGCTTCGGCTCCAACGACTGCCCAGAGGGGCAACGACACTGTGGCACGCTCTGTCAGCCGGTCGCGACGCCGTGCTGCCCCGCGGGGTCATCCGAGAAGGAATGCCCCGAGAAGAGCTGGGACTCACTCGACTGCAGGGCAGAGCCGGGCCGCGTGGGCTGCGGCGTCTGTCTGGCGAAGGACGTCTGTGTCTCGTGTTTGCCAGGCTACTGCTGTCAGGGCGGGCTGGTGTGCGGCGGCGCCGGGGCGCGCTGTGTCGCCGGCCCGACGTGCACTGGAGAGAGCGGCGGGGCGGGCTCCTCCAGTGGAACAGGGAGCGCCGCGTTCTGCTCGAAGTGGAAGAACAGGTGTGGGCCGGCGAGCGGGGGCATTCAGCTGGTGAACTTCAACGTGCCCAGGCAGTGCGGGTGTCCCGAAGGGACGACGTATTACGCCGACCAGTCGCCCGGGGGCTACCGGAACGAGAGCTGCGGCCTCCCCGGCACCGGGTTCGACTGCATCGTCTGCGAATGCCCCCACTGACGGGCTGCTCTCGCTGGTGAAGACGGGCGCGCTGCTCGACGCGCTCGAAGGCGTCGTCTCTCAGGCGCGGCCCCTGGACGAGCTCCACGGTGCACCTCGGGGAAGACGGCGGCGCCCGCGGGACAGCCCCCTCAGCCGCGAGGTCTCGGCCAGGCGAGAGAGAGGGCCGGCGGCGCGATCAACCACAGCCCCGAGAGGGGCATCAGGATCACCCCGATGGCCGTCATCGCCAGGAGCGCCACGCCGGCCGCACGCGGCGCCGCCCCCAGGCGCTCGAGGGCGTCGATGGCCAGCCCGGCCAGCGCCAGCGCGCCCCCGAAGAAGACGAACCACGTCACCCCGTTCAGCGTCGGGTCGTCCCCGACGGCGTCCACCACCCCGCGCGCCACCAGCGCCCGCAAGGGCTCCTGGAGCACGACCGCCGCGAAGGCCGTGTGCACCGCGGCCACGCCCAGCAGCCACCGGCCCCGCCAGCGCGGGGCCGTCGTTCTCGCCGCCTCGTCCATGTCTCCTCCATACGCATGCGTATGGGCCTAGCCTGGGGGCGACCGGGGTGCAATACGGTTGCGTATGGAGGTCGGCGAATGAGGCGAGACGCCGAGGCGCTCGGGGTCGAGGCGTGGGTCGAGGCGGCGGCGGCGGCGCTCGCGGCCGGCGGGGTCGACGCCGTGCGGGTGGAGCCCCTCGCGGCGCGCCTGGGCGTCACCAAGGGCAGCTTCTATTGGCACTTCGCTGATCGCCAGGCGCTCCTCGACGCGGTGCTCGGGGCCTGGGTGCGCTCGGCGACGACCGCGATCATCGAGGGCGTGGAGGCGGCGGAGGCCTCACCCGTCGAGCGCCTCCGCGCGCTCGTCGACGTCACCCGCCGCGTCGACGCCGGGGCGCGGCTCGAGCAGGCGGTGCGCGCCTGGGGCGCCCGGGCCCCGGAGGTTCGCCGGCGGCTGGAGGCGGTGGATGCCGAGCGGGTGCGCTACGTGCAAGGGCTGCTCGTCCACGCCGGCCTCCCGAAGGCCCTGGCAGAGCCGCGGGCCCGGCTCTGCTACCTCGCGCTCATCGGTGAGGCGTCGTGGGTGACCTCCGGAGGCGCGCCGTCGCCGCCCAGCGTCTGGAGGGCGCTGCTCGAGGCGCTCACGGCGCCGGCAGAGGTGGCGCAGCTTCGCCGCACGCGGACACCGCGGGGCACGGCGACGGCCGACAGGGCTCGCGCGAGGCGGTGAGGCCTGGCGCTCGTCGCCCGGTCGCCTGAGCGCCGACCCGGCGCACGTCGAGCGCGTCGACCCGATGTCGCTGCGGCGGGCAGAGCGACGCCTTCAGCGGGCCTGCAGCTCCTGCTGCGCCCTCGCGGCCAGGGCCTCACCCTCGCGCCAGCCGATGTCGCGGGCCTCGTCGAGCACCGTCTCGAGGTCGGCCTGGGCCTGCGCGGGGTTCGTCTTCAGCTGCAC